>CAZQFD010000036.1:0-9289 GCA_964592535.1 uncultured Lachnospiraceae bacterium
AGACAAGCTCATGGGGATGAGCCTTGACTGTGGGGGACACCTTACACACGGCTCTCCGGTCAATATCTCGGGCAAATATTTCAATATCATCTCCTACGGCACGGACGCCGAAGGCTATATAGATTATGATGAAGTGGAGCGTATCGCTATGGCTGAAAGGCCTAAGATGATATGCGCGGGCGCTTCCGCTTACCCAAGAGTCATAGACTTCAAACGCTTCAGAGAGATCGCGGACAAATGCGGAGCGGTGCTCTGGGTAGATATGGCGCATATCGCGGGACTGGTGGCGGCGGGGCTGCACCCTTCGCCTATCCCCTATGCCCATGTGGTCACGAGTACGACTCATAAGACGCTCCGAGGGCCGAGAGGCGGATTCATCCTTGCGGACGATGAGACTAATAAAAAATACAATTTCAATAAAGCCCTTTTCCCGGGGATCCAAGGCGGCCCTATCGAAAATATCATAGCGGCGAAAGCTGTCTGCTTCGGCGAGGCGTTAAAGCCCGGGTTTAAGGAATATCAAAAGCGGATCGTGGCTAACTGCGCAGCGCTTTCCGACGCGCTTCGGGCTGAGGGATTCAAACTCGTATCGGGCGGCACGGATAACCATCTGATACTGGTAGATCTTACGAATTTTGACATCTCCGGTAAGGATATGCAGGATCGCTGCGACGAGGTGCATATAACGCTCAATAAAAACTCTATCCCTAACGAGCCCCGTTCACCCTTCGTGACGAGCGGAGTGCGCGTAGGCACGCCCGCGGTCACCTCGAGAGGCTTTAAAGAAGAGGACATGGCCGTGATAGCAGAGTGTATGCGTATGACGATTACGGACTTTGATAAGAAGGACGAGATCATGGCCAAGGTCGCTGCGCTCTGCGATAAATATCCGCTCTATGAGGACGATGACAAGGATAGATGAGAGAGATATATTTTGATAACGCGGCTACCACGAGAGTACGGCCTGAAGCGGCAGAGCTCGTGCGGAAGCTCATGGAGGAGGACTATGGGAATCCTTCCTCCAGGCATCGCCTCGGAGTGAAGGCCAAGAAATATATAGAGACGGCGAGGGAACAGATCGCCCATACGCTTAGGGTAGATAAAAGAGAGATCTACTTCACTTCGGGAGGCACCGAGTCAAATAATCTTGCTCTCATCGGTACGGCGCTTGCAAGAGCTAAGCGCGGAAAGCATATCATAAGCTGCGGCATAGAGCACGCGGCGGTATATAAGCCGCTCGACTTTCTAAGCTCCTTAGGCTATGAGATAAGCATACTTAAAGTAGACGAAAAGGGCCATATAGACCTTGACGAGCTGAGAGCGGCCGTAAGGCCAGACACCATACTCGTGAGCCTCATGTATGTCAACAATGAGATCGGTTCCATAGAGCCGATAAGGGAGGCCGCGAGGATAGTAAAAGAGAAGAACGGCGATAGTATCTTTCATACGGATACTATACAGGCCTACGGTAAACTAAAGCTTCGCCCGAAGGAAGAGCACATTGACCTCCTTACGGCAAGTTCGCATAAGATACACGGGCCCAAAGGCGTCGGCTTCATCTATATAGATGAGGAGGTACGGGTATGTCCCCTTATACTGGGAGGCGGACAGGAGCACGATATGCGTTCCGGTACAGAAAACGTGGCTGGGATCGCAGGCTTCGGGCTTGCGGCGGAGTTATATCATAAAGAACACGACGAGATCGTGGGAAAGCTCCTATCTATAAGAGACAGGCTCTCCGACAGGCTCTCCGCCCTGGAGGGAGTCAGGATAAATACGGGAAAGGACGAAAGCTTCGCTCCGCACATATTGAGCGCTTCTTTTTCGGGCATAAGGGCCGAGGTGCTCTTAAACGCCCTTTCTGAAAAGGGTATTTATGTGTCGTCGGGATCGGCCTGCTCCTCTAATCACCCGGCGATAAGCGGTACGCTTAGATCCATAGGTCTCGAAAAGGAATATCTCGAGGGGACGCTCCGCTTTTCCTTCGGCATATTCAATGAGCCCGAGGAAGCGGATATCTGCGCGGACGCCATAGAGGGTCTATTGCCGCTGCTGAGAAGGTTCATAAGACGCTAAGACCGGGAGTTGAGATGTTATATCATAGTTTTTTGATAAAATATGCTGAGATAGGGACGAAGGGCAAGAACCGCTATGTCTTTGAGGACGCTCTCATGCACGACATGAGGCATAAGCTGGATAAGATAGAGGGGGAATTTGCGATACAAAAGGAGCAGGGCAGGATCTACGTCAACGCGAAGTCCGAATATGAATACAGTGACGTGATAGATGCCCTTTCGAGAGTATTCGGTATCACGAGCATATGCCCTATGCTACAAATAGATAAGTGCGGCTATGAGGAACTCAGGGTCAAGGTGCTCGAGTTCGTGAAAACGGAACACCCAGAGCAGAGCTTCACATTTAAGGTACACGCGAGAAGGGCCGATAAGCATTATCCCGTAAATTCGGATGAGATAAACGCCGACGTGGGCTACGATGTGCTCTGTGCTTATCCCGAAGCGAGAGTGGATGTACATAAGCCCGATCTCGTGATCTATATAGAGGTCAGGCAGAAGATAAATGTATATACTAAGGTGATCCCGGGGGCCGGAGGTATGCCTATGGGCACGAATGGAAAGGCCATGCTGTTGCTCTCAGGAGGCATAGATAGTCCGGTGGCGGGTTATATGATAGCGAAGCGAGGAGTCCGTATAGAGGCGGTCTATTTCCACGCACCTCCGTATACCTCGGAGCAGGCCAGGGAAAAGGTAGTAGAGCTTGCCAGGCTGGTGGCGAGATATTCAGGACCGATAAAGCTCCACGTCATAAACTTTACGGATATACAGCTCAGTATCTATGAAAAATGTCCTCATGATGAACTTACGATAATCATGCGAAGATATATGATGCGCATAGCTGAAGCGCTCGCGAAAGAGGATGACTGTATCGGGCTCATCACGGGAGAGTCGATAGGGCAGGTGGCGAGCCAGACCATGTATTCGCTGAGGGTGACAGACGAGGTCTGTGAGCTTCCGGTATACAGGCCGGTCATAGGCTTCGATAAGCAGGAAATCGTAGACCTTGCGGAAAAGATAGGCACCTTCGAGACCAGTATACTCCCCTATGAGGACTGCTGTACGATATTCGTGGCTAAACACCCGGTGACCAAACCGAACCTGAATGTGATAAAGCGCTCGGAAAAAAAGCTCTCTGGCGATATAGAAGAACTTGTAAAGACTGCTATAGAGACTAAAGAGACGATCTGGTGTGACAGATGAGCTTTATGAGAGGTGGATCACCCCTCCTCTACATAGGGCTTGAGCATTTCCATGATCTCATCCATATCCTTGTCCGCATGTATATTCAGCATGATAGGCTTTGAGAGGTCGAGCGAAAATATCCCCATGATAGACTTCGCGTCTATGATATATCTTCCGCTCACGAGATCGAAGTCGCAGTCATAGCGATTTATGTTATTTACGAAGGATTTCACACGGTCTATAGAGTTGAGAGAGATTTTTACGGTCTTCATATTGTTACCTCCGAAAAGACTTTATACATATCACTTTGTTTAAATTCTACCATGTCAAGCCTTAAAGTCAATACCGATCCGTCAAAAAAAGGCGGACAAAAACTGCATACTTTCGCCGTCCGGACATTAGGCTGTAAGGTCAATACCTACGAGTCGGACGCCTTTTCCGAACAGCTCAGGAAGCTCGGCTACGAGCAGAGGGATTTTTCGGAAAAGTCAGACATCTATATCATAAATACCTGCACCGTGACGAATATCGCGGACAAAAAATCCCGTCAAATGCTGCATAGGGCGAGACGCCTAAACCCTGACGCGCTCATCATCGCGACAGGCTGCTATGTGGATGCCGCCATGCAGAACGATAGCATGAAGGGGCTGCTATCGGACGGGAGCGTGGATCTCTTTGTCGCGAACAAAGATAAAGAGCACATAGCAACGATCGCGGACGAAGGCCTAAGAGAAAAACTGAAAGAGGCCGAGCTATCGAAGCCTTGCGGAGCATTGGAAGGAAAGGACGGCCTCCTCGGCGGCATAAGCGGCCATACGAGAGCCTTCATTAAGATACAGGACGGCTGTAACCAATTTTGCTCTTACTGTATCATACCCTATGTGCGCGGACGCATACGCTCCCGAGATACGGATGAGATAGTGGAAGAGGTAGAGCGTCTTTCGCAAAGCGGGGTGACCGAGATAGTCTTAAGCGGCATACATATAAGCTCCTACGGAAAGGATATATCAAAAGGGAACGGTCAAAGCTTCGATGGGGCCTTAGAGGGGAAGGACGCGCCTCTTTTAAAGCTCCTAGGACGGCTCAATACCGTAGACGGTATCAAAAGGATAAGGCTTGGCTCCTTGGAACCTAGGCTCATGCAGGAAGCTTTCGTGGAGGGTCTAAGAGGCATAGATAAGCTCTGCCCTGCCTTTCATCTTGCCCTTCAGTCGGGATCAGACTCTGTGTTGAAACGCATGAACCGTCATTATACGACGAAGGACTATGAAAAACGCTGCGACCTGCTGAGACAGTACTATGACGAGCCATCCATCACTACGGACGTGATAGTCGGGTTCCCGGGAGAGACAGAGGAAGAGTTTTCGGAGACTATAGACTTCGTAAGACATATGCGGCTTTACGAGGCCAATGTATTCAAGTTCTCAAGGCGCGCGGGTACCGCGGCGGATCGTATGCCGGGGCAATCGCCAGACGCCGTAAAGAACGAACGCTGTGCGAGGCTAGGAAAGCTAGCGAAGGAGCTCTCGCATGAGTATCGTCTCTCCTTCATAGGGAAAGAGCTCAGCCTCTTATCGGAGGAGCAGATAGAGCTTCGTGGCGAGAGCTATACGGTCGGATACTCCCGCGAATACATAAAATGTGCCGTAAAAAGCGATGTCCCCGAGAGAAATATTATAATAAGCGGGACTGCGAAAGAAATATTTAATGAAAAAGGTATAGACGAATATCTTCTTTTAAGTTAAAATGACCTCAGTTGAAAAGGACGTGATGACATGAACGATATTCAAAACACGCAGATAATGGGACAGGTCAAGGAGATCGTTAAGCCTAACGTGAGCGATGTGCTCTCGCAGGTGTATAGCGCTTTGGTCGAGAAAGGCTATAATCCCATCAATCAGATAGTGGGATATATCATGTCGGGAGACCCTACATACATCACCAGCCATAAAAACGCGAGGAGCCTTATAATGAAAGTGGAGCGTGACGAGATCCTCGAGGAGCTGATGACTGCCTATGTCGAGAGCAGGCTTTCTTAAGGCGTTCTGCTGCTTGTGCTGACACTGTAAGAGCAGAGGGTCTATATTGAATTTTCAATATGTCGAAGGTATTTCGACATATGTTTTTTTGTTGTTTATGGGAAGGATGATGGGGCTCGATTACGGCTCCAAGACTGTGGGAGTGGCGCTGAGCGATGCTCTCGGTCTTATAGCGTCGCCGTATGAGACTTTAAAAAGAGAAAAAGAAGGCAAGCTGCGCCCCACATTGAGGCGTATAGTAGAGCTTTGCCGCAAGGAGGACGTAGAGCTCATAGTGCTCGGGCTCCCGCTTAACATGGATGACAGCGAAGGCGAGCGCGTGGAGAGGACGAAGGGGTTTAAGCGTCTCTTAGAGCTTAGGCTCGCGGCTTCGGGGCTTGATGTGGCTGTGATATTTTGGGATGAGAGGCTCACTACGGTCGAGGCGCGGGAGATACTTGAGCGCGCGGAGATAACAAAGAGCGACCAAAAGACATATATCGACAGTGTGGCGGCTTCGATCATCCTAAGCGACTATATGGAAAACAGAAAGGACGAAGATGGACGACAAGATCATCATGATAATGGATGACGGGAGCGAAGTGGAGTTCACGATACTTGAGACTACTACTTTAGGAGGAGTGGACTATCTGCTAGTGACGGATGCTCCCGATGACGAAGATGGGGAATGTTACCTCATGAAAGATTTGTCCGAGAAAGAGGACGAAGAGGCGCTCTATGTGGATGTGGAAGATGAGGCCGAGCGCGACGCGGTCATGAAGATATTTGACGAGATGTTAAAGGACGAACTTACGATCGAAAGATAAGAAGGAAGAATGGAAGAAAACGAATATTTAAAACAAAAAGCGAGCTCTAAACTCTCCGCGAAACGCGGCGAGGAGGTCAAAAAGAGCCGAAATGCAAAGAAAAAGACTGTAGATACCGGTACGAAGAAACTAAAACAAGACCAAGAGAAGAAAAAGACTAAGAGACAGCCGAAAACGAATAACGAAAAGACGAAGCCTCAAAAAAAGACTGTAGGAAAGGCCCAAAAAAAAGCGCGGTCCGAAAAGGATAAAAAGTCCGTGGCCGCGAAAAAGGAAGAAAACATAAGAAAAAACAGTAACACGAGAAAAAACGACAAAAGAAAGACCGAAGATACAAAAAAGAACGAAAATACCAAGGTAAAAAAGAAAGGTACCGAACTTACTAAAAAGGAGACGAATAGCCGTATGACTAAGAGAGCTCCTCGCGCCGAAAAGGCGAAAAAGAGTGAACATATAAAGATAATACCTCTCGGAGGCTTAGAAGAGATAGGCATGAACACCACCGCCTTCGAGTACGGAGACGACATCATCATAGTGGACTGCGGTATGTCGTTCCCTGAGAACGATATGCTCGGCATAGATCTCATCATACCCGATATAACTTATCTTAGAGAGCACGAGGACAAGCTCCGAGGATTCTTTATCACTCACGGACATGAGGATCATATAGGAGCGCTCCCCTATGTGCTAAGGGAGCTAAACCTGCCGGTCTATAGTACTAAACTCACCATAGCTCTCATCAAGAACAAGCTGGAGGAGGCCGGGCTTTTAGAGAGTGCTAAACTCAATGTCGTAAAGCACGGAGATACCATAAAAGCGGGAGCCTTTGAGGTGGAGTTCATAAAGACGAACCATTCCATACAGGACGCCTCGGCCCTCGCTGTCAGTTCTCCCGCGGGCGTGATATTGCATACGGGAGATTTTAAGGTGGACTATACTCCGGTCTACGGAGACCCGATAGACCTTCAACGCTTTGCGGAGCTTGGAAAGAATGGAGTATTGGCCTTGCTTGCCGATTCGACGAACGCCCTAAGGCCGGGTTTTACCATGTCCGAGCGGACCGTGGGCAAGACCTTCGACGCGATATTCGCGGCCCATCCCGACAAGAGGATAATAGTAGCCACCTTCGCATCCAATGTAGACAGGGTGCAGCAGATCATAAATGACGCCGAAAAGTACGGCAGGAAGGTCGTCATAGACGGGCGCTCCATGGTGAACGTCATAGGCACGGCGGCGGAGCTGGGATATATCAGAATAAAAGAAGGCACACTTATAGATATAGACAATATAAAGGACTATCCGGACGAGCAGATGGTGCTGGTGACTACGGGCAGTCAGGGCGAGCCCATGGCCGCGCTCTCCAGGATGGCGAGCGGCCAGCACAGGAAAGTGAGCATAGGCCCTTCGGACTGCGTGGTATTGAGCTCCACGCCGATCCCTGGCAATGAAAAGGCCGTGGCGAAGATCATAAACGAGCTCGCGCAAAAACACGCCGAGATCATAAATCAGGATACCCATGTCTCGGGCCACGCCTGTCAGGAAGAGCTTAAGCTCATATACGCTCTGGTGCGCCCTAAGTACGCCATACCCGTACACGGTGAGTTCCGCCACAGGATAGCCCAGAAAAATATTGCGGAGGATGTCTGCGTATCTCCCGACAACGTGATAATCGCGGAGTCGGGAGATGTTATCGACCTCTGCGAGGATGGCTGGAAGATCGACGGCCGTGTGCAGGCGGGGCCTGTCATGGTAGACGGGCTCGGCATAGGCGATGTGGGCAACATCGTGATGAAGGATAGACAAAGCCTCGCGCAAAATGGTATCATTATAGTCGTCATGACTCTCGAAAAATATTCGGGCAGACTGGTATCAGGGCCTGATATAGTCAGCCGAGGCTTCGTATATGTCCGCGAGAACGAAGATCTCATGAAGGAGGCAAGGGTCATGGTAGCAGACGCGGTGGAGGATTGCCTCATCCACCATGTCAGCGATTGGTCTAAGATCAAAAACGTTATAAGGGAGACGCTTTCCGACCTTATATGGAAGAGGATGAAGCGTAATCCTATGATATTGCCCATTATTTCGGAGGTCTGATGAGAGATAACGATCGATCGGCGATAGGACGCATAGCCGATCTTTTGGGAGGTGTCGCGGGGAGAGTCATCGTCGCGGCTCTCCTTATACTTATAATGGTCGAGCTGGGGCGCTTCTGCTATAGTTTCGGGCGCTCTATTTTTTATCAGGAGACTATGGAGGAGGCCCCCGGCACGGACATAGTCGTGACCTTTGACGAGGGCTGTTCCGTAGACGAGGCGGCCGGGATACTGGAGGAGAACGGTATCATAAGAGACGCGACGGCGTTTACGATACAGGCTCTGCTCTACGAGACGCATATCTATCCCGGCGACTATACCCTAAACACCTCCATGACCACTAAGGAGATCATAGCGGAGATAAATATCTCCGAAGAAGAATATCAGGCTCGTCTTTTGGCGTCCGAACAGCAGGCGGATGAGACGGAGATCGACTCCGATGTGATAGGAGGCGGCGATGAAGCCGAAGAGCTCTCGCCTGAGGAGATGGAGTCTTTAGAAGAGCTCGCCTCCGAGAGCGCCGAGAATACGGATGACTGAGAGGCGGGGAGCATGGATCGTGAAAGGATAAGGGAATACCTCATAAGTCTGGAAAGCGCGAAAGACGCGGAGCTTGCGAGGCTTAGGGCCGATGCGGAAAACAGGGGGATCCCTATCCTAAAAGAGGAGACGGAAAGTCTTTTACTGACTCTGCTTAAGCTTAAGAGGCCAGAGCGCGTGCTCGAGATAGGTACCGCCGTAGGCTACAGCGCGATAGTTATGGCGAGGGCCTCGGACGCTTATATAGTTACGATAGAAAATTATGAAAAGCGCGTAAAGGAAGCCGAAAAAAATATCCTTTCCTTCGGACTTACAAAGCGTATAGAGCTCAAGGCCTCCGACGCGGGAGAGGCGCTTAGGGAGCTTTGTGATAGAAAGGCGAGCTTCGACCTTATCTTTTTGGACGCGGCTAAAGGCCAGTATATCAGATGGCTGCCCTATATAAAGCGGCTCATGCCGAAAGGCTCCGTGCTCGTCTCGGACAATGTATTTCTGGACTATACGGTGCTTGAATCAAGATATACCGTGGAACGCAGAGAACGCACGACGCATAA
>CAZQFD010000037.1:0-9012 GCA_964592535.1 uncultured Lachnospiraceae bacterium
TCCTGTAAAGAAATATTTATAAAAGCTAAGGAAAAAAGATATACATTCCCGAGGCATTTGTAGTATTATATATTCAAAGTGGCGGGGAGCCGAGACCTAGTTTACGACTCTTGGCCGCTTGCTATGCGATCTATGCATTGCAGACAAAGCGGGGGTACACTTATATCATGAAGAGATATACGCGTGCGTTGACAGCAGTCCTCGGACTTACGACGGCTCTTTGCTGCACCGTCCCTGCGTCGGCCGCTTGGCAGCAGGACAGTAACGGGTATTATTATATAGACGGGGACACGAGGATATACTCGAACTGGCTTCGCATGACGAACTCGAGCGGCGGGTATACTTATTATTATATCGGCGATGACGGCTACATGAAGACCGGTTGGCAGCAGATAAACGGCAGCTGGTACTATTTCGCAACCGACGGGGTCATGCAGACGGGCTGGCAGCAGATAGACGGGTTCTGGTATTATCTCGATACCACGAGCGGACAAATGCAGACCGGCTGGCTTAGTCAGCAGGAGAACGGAGTCACGCGATATTATTATCTCAAGGCATCCGGAGCTATGGTTACGGGCTGGAGACAGATCGATAGTTATTGGTATTATTTCCTCGATGACGGTACCTGCGTCATAGGACTGTGGGCGCAGGTGAACGGAGAATGGTATTATCTCTCGGACGACGGCAAGATGCTCACCGGCTGGCAGCAGATAAACGGTAACTGGTACTATCTCGACAGTAACGGTGTCATGCAGACGGGCTGGCTTCGGAACAACTCTACCGAGGACATGTATTACTGCGATACATCGAACGGCGTGATGGCTACGGGATGGAAGCAGATCGACGGCTATTGGTACTATTTCGACTCTTCGGGAGTCATGCAGACCGGCTGGCTTTTGGATAATTCGACGGGCTACTATTATTATCTCCAGTCGAACGGCGTGATGGCGGCTGATACCACTCTCACGATAGACGGCATAAACTACACCTTTGACGGGAGCGGAAGATATACGGGCAGTACGACGAGTGCCGCGGGAGTCACCTCTTCGAGCGGCCCCACGGGCAATGTGACTACCACGACTACATCGTCCTCGACCTCGCCGAGCTATGTGAGCTCCTCTACCTCGTCTCCGACGTCAAATTACGGGCCGGGAGTGACGAGCACGGTCACGACGACAGGAAGCGTTACCACGGCGACCTCGCCTACGGTGACTACCTCCTCGAGTTCTACGATAGTCACCGGCAGCAGCTCTACAAGTTCCTCAAGCGCCTATGATTCCTTCGGAAATCTTATACCGGGACTTACGAGCGGGCCGCCTGCTTAAGGAAGTACGAATATCTTTTGCCGGATGCTGACCGCATCCGGCTGTTTTATTCTTTCGGGGAAGATACCCTCAAAGCCTTTTCGCGCAAAGGATGATACTTGGCGGGGCGAGGCTCCGATCGACGCGCTGAGATCTCGTTGCGGGGAGATCATGAATGTACAGATTCATCTTGGGAGGCGCGGCCTCCGGGAAAAGTTCATATGTCTATGAGACGCTTGCCAAAGAGAGCATAAAACACCCGGAGCGGGAGCATTATCTTTTCGTGCCGGAGCAGAATACTCTCATGGCTCAGAAACGGCTTTGCTTTACGAGCGAGCGCGGCGGCATACTGAATGTCGATGTGCTCTCCTTCACTCTGCTCACCTACAGGGTCTTTTCGGAGCTCGGGATCAAAAAGCCGGATGTATTGGACGACATGACGAAGTCTTTGCTCATAAGGAAAGCGCTGAGGCTTAAGAAAAAAGACCTTCGGCTCTACCACAATAAGGTGGACTCACAGGGCTTCTTGGAAGAATTTAAAAGGGTCGTCTCCGAGCTGAGTCAATATGACATAGATACCGAAAGGCTCAGGACACTTTCGGATGAGGGCAAGGGACTCAGCAGGAGGCTCGCGGACAAACTGCATGATATAGCTGAGATCTACGACTGCTTCAACTCCCTCCTCGGCGCGTCGGAGACGATACCCGAAGAGCTTCCGAAGCTTCTTCTTAGGGAACTTCATCGCTCTAGGCAGCTTCGGGAGAGCGTCATATATTTTGACGGGTTTGCCGAATTTACGCCTATACAGCTTAAGCTCATCGCGCATATATTGGATCAGGCGAGCGAGGTGAGCTTTTGTATCACGCTGCCGAAGTCGCTCATAGGTAAAGGAAGGGGATCGCGCGCAGTTTCGGACGCGGACATCTTTTGGAAGAGCCGTCAGAGCATGGCGAGGATCGGCGAGCTCGGAGATAAGGGCGGGATAGAGCACGGGGAGGATCTGATATTTGAGAGCAGGGCTGAAGGCCCTGCGATACGGGTCTTTAAGGCGGACACGATCTATGAGGAGGTGCGTTTTGCGGCCAATGATATAAAACGGAGGGTGCTTGGCTCCGACGGAGAGCTCCGCTATTCCGGTATAGCCTTGGTCCTGACTGATGAAGCGGGCTATAAGGAGACGGTGCGGAGCGAATTTGAAAAGGCCGGCATATCCTATTTTATGGATGAGAATGTCGGCTCCTCGGAGTCGCGTGCCGCTGAGCTTATCCTGAGCGCGGTGACGGCTGTACTTAAAGGCTATCGCTACGAGGATGTGAGCCGCTATATAAAGGATCCTCTTACTCGGCTGTCGCTTTTAAAAAGGAAAGAGGGAGCCGAGGAGAGTGGCGATGCTCCGTCGGTCTCATACGGGGCATGGTGGGCGGATCCTACGAGCTATATAGACATATTTGATAATTATATAAGAGCGAAGGGGATAAGAGGGCGCCGCCTTTATGAAAAGACTTGGGATAAGAGCTATCGAGGGGCTGAGCTTTTAGATCTTGACGCCCTTTCGCGATTTAAAGACGATCTGATGGAGCCGCTCTTTTTACTGCATGACAGGTTTAGGGAGGCTGGGACGATCAGGGAGTATACGAAAGCCTTGGCGGCCTATCTCTCGGACATATCCTTTCCCGAGGCGGTGAGCGGATATGCTAAGAGGCTTCGGAGCCTGGGCTATGCGGATGAGGCTGTGAGAGAAGAGAGCATAGCGGAGGGCTGTATAAAACTGCTGAGTCGTATGGACTCTCTCATGGGCGAGGAGAGCTCCTCCATGAGGGACTTTTTTGAGCTCCTTTCGGCGGGCATAGGCTCCATGAAGGTGGGAGTCATCCCGCAGAGCATGGACAGCCTCCTGATAGGGGATATGAGGCGGAGCCGCTATGATGGAGTGAAGCTCCTCTATATATTGGGGGCGAATGACGGACTTATCCCCGCTAAAGGCGCCGCGGGAGGCATATTTACGGAGAGGGAAAGAGGGGAGCTTGGCCGTGCGGGGCTTGAGATGGCGCCTCATTCGGCAAGGCTTGCCGCGGCGGAAGAGTTTACGCTGTATCAGCTCCTTCATAAGGCGAGCGCCGAAGTGCTCATCTCTTACTCGAAGGAGGATAAGGACGGCAGGGCCTTAAAGCCCGCGGAATTTATATCCGCTCTCGACATAAAGGAAAGGACGGAGGGCACGAGGGCCGCTTTTAAGCCCTATATAAATAAAGAAAAAGATCTCATTTCGGCTTTTTCGGCGGAGCTTTCCGAAAGGCGTTTTTCCTCGGAGCGGACGAAAGAGCTGTACGCGTGGCTCCTTAGGAGAGACGATACGAGATCCGCGGCGCGGAGGCTCATGGACGCGGCCTATTTACGGCATGAAAAAGGAAGCCTCGCCCCTGAGAGCGCGAAAAGGCTCTACGGCTCTACGCTCTACGGCTCTGTCACTAGGATCGAGACCTTTGAACGTTGTCCGTATTCGCATTTTTTGAGATACGGAATGGGGTTGCTGGAGCGACAAAGCTATGATGTGGAGGCTGTAGACATTGGAAACCTGTATCATTCGGCCTTAGAGCTAAGCTTTAAGAGGCTTGATGAAGAAAAACTCAGCCTCACCGAGGCATCTGATGAGGAACTTGACAGTATAAGCTCCGCCGCCGTAGAGGCTGTGACGGAAGGATATAACGACAGTATCTTTCGTGCGAGTGCAAGGAACAGTTTCTTTAAGGATAAAGTAAGCAGGATAACGAAGCGCACCCTGCGCGCCCTAAAAGATCAGGCGGCCAAGGGAGATTTCATTACCGCCTACTGTGAGCTGCCCTTTAAGCTCAGGGAAGAAGGACTTGAGCTTCACGGACGTATCGACAGGGTGGATATTTGCGAGGACAAGCTCGAGACCTATGTGAGGGTCATAGACTATAAATCCGGGAAGGCGCGTTTCGACCTCTCCCTCATTTATCACGGGCTTCAGCTCCAACTCGTGACCTATATGGACGCGGCTATCGATACCTTGAGACGTCGAAAGGGTGGGGACATGAAGCCCGCCGGGCTTTATTATTACAATATCGACGATCCCGTCATAAGCTATGCCGAGCTTTCGGACGGCGAGCCCGCTGAGACAAAGATACTTAAGCGGCTTAAGATGAACGGACTTTCCAATTCAGATAAGACGGCCTTAAGACATCTTGACAGATTCCTTTCGGAGGTGGGTGACAGCCGCTCGGAGGTGGTACCGGTACGCCTTAAAGGCGGCGAGGTAGTCCCGTCCTTCTCGAACGTATGCGACACGGAGAGTTTTTCGAGCCTCTTAAAGAAAGTCAGAGGACGGATCGCTGAGGACGCCGGGCGTATCCTGGGCGGAGATATAGATATACGGCCTTATAGGCAGGGTGAACGCACGGGCTGCGACTATTGCCTGTATCATAGTGTCTGCGGTTTTACTACCTCTATAGAGGGCGCGGGCTTTAGAGAGCTGCGCTCAGTCCCGAGGGAAAAGCTGGAAGAAGAGCTGTTCGGAAAAAGGGACGAAGCTTTGCGTGAAGGATGAGATATATTAAAGAGGTATAGGGCGATAGCGATAACGGCACAGCCCTATAGATCCCGATAGATCTATAGGCCCATACGCTATATTCGCATCTACCTATAGCTTCTCAGACTATGCTTGTATAGAACTATAGCTCCTCAGACTACAGAACCGCGGACCGCACCGCCACAGACTATATTTTCATAGACTGTACCCATATAGACTTACGATCTTGGGGGCGATAGATATTCGGATGGACTGGACAAGGGAACAGCAAAAGGTAATAGACGAACGCGGCAGCAATATACTCGTCTCGGCGGCGGCCGGGAGCGGGAAGACCGCCGTACTCTGCGAGCGTATCATAGAGAGGCTCACCGACGAGGAAGGACCTCTGAGCCTTGAGCGGCTTTTAGTGATGACCTTTACAAGGGCCGCGGCCTCGGAAATGAGAGAACGTATCTCCACAGCGCTCAGAGAACGCACAGAGAGCGAGACCAGGCGGCTTCGGGCCATGGAGGAAAGGGCCGACGCCCTGCCGAAGGGCGCAAAAGACAAAGCGCTCGAGAAAGACATAGAAAAGACAGGGCGTCTTATAGAGCGGCTTAGGCGGGAGAAACTGCTGCTTAGAGACGCGGATATATCTACTATAGACAGCCTCTGTCAGAAGCTCATAAGGCAGTACTATCAGGAATTGGAGATAGACCCCTCGTTCAGAGTGGCTGAGGAGGGGGAGCTAAAGGTGCTGAGGGCCTCGGTGATGTCGGAGCTTTTGGAAGATCGCTACGCGGCGGGAGATCCCTCCTTCATACGTTTTGCCGAGAGCTTCAGCTCAAGGCAGTCAGACGCCAAGCTCTCCGCCCTTATAGAGGATACCTATGACTTCATCCAAGGAGATCCGTGGCAGGAGAGAGCGCTCAATAAGATCATAAAAGAGGCCGAGGCCGAGATCGCGGGGGAATATGAGGGCCTTCCTTGGTACGGGGCTTTCATAAAGACTATCAATGAAAGAGCTGCGGAGCTTTACGGCCTTCTTTCAAAGGTATCGTGTCTTTGCGAGGATGAGGATGGGCCCGCGGCCTATGTAGAAGCCATAGAAGAACTTTCGACTATAACCGAAAAACTTTCCAAGACAGACAGCTATGAGCCGCTATATAAGCTTGTAAAGACATTCTCGCCAATGAGACTGAAGGCAGCGAGAGGCAAAAGGATCGATCTTGCGAAAAAAGAGGCGGTAAAATCTGTCATAGATGATACTAAGGCTTGGCTCAAGGAACTTAAGGCAGATGAGCTTTCGCTTCCGCCCGATGTCCTCACTGAGACTGTAAAAGGCGGCGCGGCGTATATAAAGGAGCTCGCGAGTCTTGCGGGAGAGTTTATGTGCCGCTTTGACGAGGAAAAGAGAGAACGCGGTATAGTGGACTTCAATGACCTCGAACACCTCTGTCTTCGGGTGCTTTATGACGAGACGGCTGACGGGCGGCTTCGCCCGTCAGCGGCTGCGGACGAGCTTGCGAGGTCCTATGATGAGATATTGGTAGATGAATATCAGGACTCGAACCTTGTGCAGGAGGAGCTGATCTCGGCTCTTTCGGCGGAACGCTTTGGAAGGCCCGATGTGTTCATGGTCGGAGATGTAAAGCAGAGCATATATCGCTTTCGTCTGGCTAAGCCCGAGCTATTCATGGCGAAATATGACAGCTATGAGAAAGACAGAGAGCCTGAAGGAGAAATCATTGAGAGCGCGCTGACGAAAAACAAGGCTCTGGGGGGCGAGATCAACGAAGATGAACGATCAGAAAGTAAGCTGATCTTAGACGATCTCCCCGAAAGCAAGCGCACTGAAGATAGCTTCTCTGAAAACAAGCACCTAAAAGCCGAGGCTTTCGAAGGACGACGGCCTGAAAACAAGTCCCCCGGCAGGCGGTTTGAGCTTAATAAAAACTTTCGCTCAAGGCCCGAAGTCCTCTCCGCCGTAAATGATATATTCGCCGCGATAATGCAGAGGAAGCTGGGCGGTATCGAATATGACGAGGATGCGAGTCTGCGGGCGGGAGCGACTTATCCCGAAGGCGGAGGTGGTCACTCGGCGGAGCTTAGGATATTGGAGACCGGGGGCGAAAAGGACGATGGGGCTCTCTCAGAGCTTAGCGATGATGAATACGAGGCCCTTTTCATAGCGGAGCGGATAAAGGAGCTTATCCGAAAGGAGGATGAAAGCCGAAGCTTTCGGGTATTTGATAAAGAGAGCGGTGAGCTTAGGCCCGCTTCTTACAGGGATATAGTGATACTGCTTCGCGCGCCGGGCACGAGGGCCAAGACCTTTGTGGATATATTGAATGCCGCGGGAGTGCCTGCCTATACGGATAGCTCGTACGGGTATTTTTCGGCGCCTGAGGTGGAGACCATGCTCTCCTTTCTAAATGTGCTGGACGATCCGAGACAGGACATAAGCCTCGCGGCCGTTATGCGGAGCATGATAGGCGGATTCACGGACGAGGATCTGGCTTCGATAAGAGCATATTTCAATACCTATCTTGAGGAACGAGATCTCTCGGGCGGTGAAGATGAGGATCACACGGGCTGTACGGATCTCTATGAGGCAGTGAGACATTGCGCCAGGATGTCCGATGAGACGCTTTCGAAAAAATGCCAAAGCTTTCTTAGGCTCATCGATGGGTACAGGGAGCTTTCGGGCATGACCACGGTGCCGAGGTTCATAGAAAGAGCCTATACGGAGACGGGCTTTTATGACTATGTATCGGTACTGCCGCAGGGGAAGATTCGAAGCAAAAATCTGGATATGCTGCTTTACAGGGCGGAGAGCTATGCCGAGAGCGGCGAGCACAGCCTGTTTGGATTTGTGCGCTATATAGAGATGCTGAAAAAGTATAAGACCGACCATGGTGAAGCCGGCTCGATGAGCGAAGCTGACGACATAGTCCGAGTCATCTCCATACATAAGTCTAAGGGCCTCGAATATCCTATAGTATTCCTCGCGAATACCGCGAAGGTATTCAATAAGCTTGACACGCGAGAAGCTGTATTGAAGGACAGTGAGCTCGGCGTGGCGGCGGACTATATAGATGTAGATAAACGCGTAAGCTACCCTTCCCCCAAGCGCGCCGCCGTAAGACAGAAGCTCGCCGACGAGAGCTTAGCAGAGGAGCTTCGGATCCTTTATGTGGCTATGACGAGAGCAAAGGAAAAGCTGATCGTCACCGCCGCTCTTAAAGGCGCGGACAAAAAGATAGAAAAATATGTAGATCCGTCTTTTCAGGAGAGCTTAGACGGAAGGCCTTCGAGATATATGATAAGCCATGCCTCATCCTTTTTGGATCTGATACTCATGAGCGGAGCCGTGAAAAAAGGCAGCCTGCGTATGAGCCTTCACGAGCTCTGCGAGCTTTCCGATATGAAGCTCTCACGGGAGCAGAAGGATATTGACGGCTATCTGTGCCTTAAGGAGCTGGATCCGTCTAAGGTATACGATCCTGCTCTTTCAAAGGAGCTTAGCCATAGTTTGGGACGAAGCTACGCCTTTTCCGAAGAGACGAAGCTTAGACCGAAGGTCTCAGTGTCGGAGCTAAAACATAAGGATGGGATCTCAGACCTCGAGCTTGATGATGACGCGCTCTCCGAGAGCCTTGCCGTCATGGCCTATGAGGGCGATACATTGAACAGTCCCGAAGGGATCGAAGGAGGTAGCCGATACGGTACGGCCTTCCATAGGTTCATGGAGCTTTTTGACTTTGCGGGCTGCCACGCTTACATGAAGGCAAAGGACGGCGTGGGTGACTTCCTCGACAGCGAGATGAGCCGTATAGAAAAGAGTGGTCTCATGTCCGATGAGGAGCTGAAACTCATCAGGGCGGAAGATGTGCTCTCATTCCTTAAAAGTGATATGGCGGTGGCCATGGCGAATGCCGCCGCGAAAGATAGACTTCGGCGCGAGCAGCGCTTTATGGCTCTCTTTTCGGCAAAGGAGCTCGGCACCTCCGAGACCTCAAAGGCGGAGCAGATCGTTCAGGGGGTGATAGACGCCTATTTTCAGGATGAGGACGGAAGCTTTGTCATCGTAGACTATAAGACCGACAGGGTCAAAGACGAGAGTGGTTTCAGAGAACGCTATGAGCTTCAGCTAAAGCTTTATAAAAAAGCGCTCGA
>CAZQFD010000038.1:0-8984 GCA_964592535.1 uncultured Lachnospiraceae bacterium
CGCAGAGCGCCTCCATAAGCTCAGGCAGTTTTTTCTCTTTCAGCTTGCGCGTCATGCGATCCAGCTTTGCATAGCGGTCGTCCTCCATGCTGTGGAGCTTCTTTACGCTGATAGCGCCTTCCTGCACCACCTTGTCCGATATGCTCTTATCATATATCATATAGTGCAGCTCGTCCCCAACGAAAAGCACTGTGCTCATCACATATACTCCACCGAAGACCCTCACCATATCTTCTCTTCGGAAGTCTTTGTCCTCAGGTCCTATCTTTATGAAAAGCTCCGGAGGGCAGTCTCTGTCCCCGTGATACTCTATATAATACCTCTCGCATAGCTCCTTCGGGATAGGCACTTTTTTCTTAAGAGATTTGGTATATCTGAATACCAGACCGTGAGCTATGAGTATATCTATGAGCTTACGGCATAGCTCTGTCTCATCGTCCAATAGTTTTTCTTTCTCACCATAATACTTTGTGAGCGCGAGAAGGTATACGTCGGGCAGCCTCTCATAGTCCTCGGAGGAGCTGATGTACGAGTAGAGCAGCTCAAAAAAGCTCTGAGGGAGGTCATCCCTCTCCTTCTCAAAATAATCCAAGCTCCGTACCGTAAGATAGGCGCAGACGATATTCTCCTTTTGTTCGCCGTGCTCTATATATATCTCAAAGCACTCGTCCAGATGATCGCAGGCTCCCGAAAAGAGCTTAGCTGTGAGCGCCTTCTCAGGCAGTTCATATACCTTAAAGCCCCGCTCATCCGCCGCAGCGAGCACCTGATACATCTCATCCGTGGCCCCCTCGTATTCCTTGGTCAAAAACTCCAGCACCTCCCTTTCGGTCGAGCCGAGGTCAAAGGCCTTTTTGCAGAGCAAGATGAAGAAGTCATCTGTCTCGCCCTTTACCGTAGGGATACTGCCAAGCCCTATGAGGGCAACGGCTAAGGTCTCAAAGTCCTCGTCCGAAGCAAGGGAGAAGCCGTAGCGTCTCAGCTTAAGATAGGCGTCCGCATAATAGCCGTCTCTCATGAACGCATGGAAGATGAGCGTCTTTGTCTCGTCTGTGTATTCATCCGTACTTTGGCCACTCAAGATCACGGAGCAGCCCTCGTGCTTCATAAGTTCTTTTACGACACTCTCTCTGAAGCTCCAAGACAGCTTCAGGCTCTTAAAGGCGTCTTTTAGTATGTCTATACCGTCCTTATCCGAGACTCCCTCGTCTACCACTTTCTTTGCCGCGGCGAGCCTCAGCATGGTATGCTCGGGGTATATCTCAAAGCAGCACCTCAAAAGATCCGGCCTATCGAGCATGACGGTCTCCTCATAGTCCGCTCCAAGCTCCCGTCCTAAGCTGTCCGAAAAGATAAACCTCGTACTATCAAAATATACGGGCACATACGCCGAGTTGTCCCTTACGGGATAGCGCTCCTCATAGCCGAGTTCCGGGAAGTGCAGCCGAACGAAGGCCACCCTCTTGTCCTTAAGCTTTATATGCCTGCTCTTAAGTATGTCCGGAAGGATCTTCGCCGCCTTCTTATCTATCATATTGGGATATATCATCCTGTCATAGATAAGCGCGAGCTTATCGTCCACACGCCGCTCAAAGAGCGTCTCTAAGGCGAAGTCTCTTATCTGAGGCTCATAGGCTGAGTATACCTCAGAACCGCTGTCCTGATATAGGAGCACATTTTTATAGAGCTTGGCCTTTTTAGCGGGATCCAGAGTATTGTCATAGGAGAAATAGATGAGCACGCTCATCGGCATCTCCTCATCGCTGTCCTCCGGGAAGGCATAGACATAATATTCGTAGAGCCTGGTAAGCTCAAGCCCTCGCTCCACAGATCTCTTATATACGGAAAAGGCGAGCGGGGAGGTGTCATCCTCGCTTATAAGCTGCCCGCAAAGCTCTAAAAGGCTCTCATCATCCTCGGGCATCTCCCTTGAAAACGGCTCCGTATATCCATGGCCCGCTCCTGTGGAAAGCTCACCTTCAGTATCGCTTTCATACGAGAGACCACTGTCCACTGCGCGGCCGTATCCTAAGTAGTCCTTCGCCCGAAGCCCGTGACCCGGATGCTGTCCCGCCTCGGGACCGTAGCCAGAGGCGTCCTCACCATAGGATAGATCGCCCTCATCCATGTAGTCGGCCTCATCATCGTCCGACCCATCATCGTAGAGACCTTCCTCCCAATGGCCTTCGTCGTATGGTCTTTCGTCGTAAGGCCTTTCATCGTAAGGCGGCCTTCCGCTCCCGCTCTCAGAGATCTCCTTTCCTAAACGAAGCTCCGCGAGGACATCGGGGAGCGTCTCGCGGCCTCCCGAAAGCACCGAAAAGTTGTAGGGTACACGGAGTTCTCCCGCGTTCGTGATAAGCACAATGCTGCCGTCTATCTCATCGCCGTCATTTAAAAAGGAGGTGTCTACATTAAAGACTACATGGCAGCGCCTCCCCATAAAGGCCCTGGTCTCGAGACTCACCCTCGGATCGTCCGAATAGGCCAGCCCCTTCAGCCTATAGATACCATCAGTGTCTATGATGAGGTCATACTGCCTCGCAGTGTCTCGCGGAATGGCATCATCAAAGCGCTCAGGCATAAGCTTGAGCTCTGGTGTATTCCTATCCACCAGCCCCTTGGAAAGCCGGTTTATCTTTTCGCGCATGGTATCCTTCTGTCCTTAATAAAAATAAAGCGTGATCTGGAGCCATTTTAGCATATTTTTACCTCTATATCCATAGCGGCGCTTTAAATGAGCCGGAAAGTATGCTGTCTGAGATCTCGCTTAAGATAAAAATATCCCGCGTCTCCTTCGATACGAAAAGGAACGCGGGCAATGATCTTATTCAGCTTTCTATGATATATCTTTCTATGTCATGCGGGTATTTCGCCAGATGATCCGCTCCCGCCGAGAGCAGCTCCTCTCCGCTCCCAAAGCCGTAAAGCACCCCGATAGTCTGAAGCCCCAAGTTCTTGGCCGCTATCATATCATAGGCTCTGTCGCCTACCATCACGGTCTTCTCCGGGTCTTTTATGTCGTTTGAACTGAGTATATACCTGATGACATCCTCTTTACTGCTGCGGATGCTGGGCGCTCGATCGTTTCTCAGACCATCGTCATTCGTGCCTGCTACGAAATAAAAATATGACGAAAGTCCAAAATGCGTGACTATCTTCTCCGCAATGACCTCGTCCTTAGATGTAGCTATCATGAGCTTCTTGTCATGGGCATGAAGCGTATGAAGCATGTCAGCGACACCGTCATAGAGCTTATTTTCAGCGTAGCCCTTTTCATCGTAGTATCTTCGATAGATCTTGATGGCGCGCT
Source organism: uncultured Lachnospiraceae bacterium (assembly GCA_964592535.1). Lineage (GTDB taxonomy): Bacteria > Bacillota > Clostridia > Lachnospirales > Lachnospiraceae > Avilachnospira. Next base: position 3,314 of record CAZQFD010000038.1, read on the forward strand.
CACTCTCCTCGGCGCTCATACCGTATACTCCCATATAGGTATGCTTTAACGGAGGGCCGATGGCTTCCCTGTATCGATCCGGGTCAGGCTCTATCCCCATCTCCTTGAGAGAATAGACCAGCGCATTTATTATACCCTCATATGAATCGGTGATGGTACCGTCCATATCGAAGAGTATGTATCTTTTCTCCATGTTTCCTCCAATCGCTGACGCGATCTGTGTTTTTGTATAGTATAACGCCGATTGGATAATTTTTCAACAAATTTACCTTTTTTGGCGCCTTTTACAGCCAATATACCATGATTTTTCCCTCGGAGATCGACTTTTATCCCCACTTTTAAGCCCGTGTCAAGGGAACGCCTCCCAATAGAGTTCGAAAAAGCGATCTGTCGTGGATCCTTTTCCGTCACTTAAGTCCACCTCTAGCCAAAAGCTCTCCGCGAATCTGACATTGTGCTCGTCACGGTAGCTCTGATAGACCGCCTCGAAGGCATCCGTTTTTATCGCGTCATTGAGGAGGTCCTTTCGCTCCATGGTGGCTTTCTCATCGTAATCGTTCACGCACTTCAAGATATAGTAGATCCCACCGCTCTCGATGATGTTAGATACCTCGCCCGTCTCAAGCGAGAAGGCCGTGTCCTCATAAAGCCCACCTACAGTGCCCCGCTTAAGCTCGACGCTCACAGTGTCGGCCTCATTATAACGGCCTGCCATCGTGACGAAGTCCGCTCCGTCTATCTTTATCAGCTTCAATATGGCAAGGGCCCGTTTCAGCTCCGAGGTCGCGATCTGCTGTATCTCTATGACCTTGGCCTCGGAATCGCTTATCTCAGACTGGACGCCGCTCGTGAGCTGCGTGATGAGCTTCTCAGCCTGAAAAAGATCCTCGTATACGGTCTGTACGTCGTGCACGGTGCAGCCTATATATTCGAGATCCGCTTCGGTCAGCGTGGCATAATATTTCTCGCTGAGCGTCCTCAGGCTGTCGCGCTCCTGACTGGTGACAGTGACGCCATATTCATCCGCATACCTGCAAAGCAGCCGAAGCTGTTCCAGATATTCCTTTACGTTGTCCGTGAGCATCTCCGCGAATTCGGCATCCTCGCCCTCTACCTCGACCGACAATATGTCGAAGGTGTAGGCTTTCACATAGCGGTTCCGCTCATTGACCAACACTATCATGGCCTGGCTCTCCGTATAACCCTCTATGACCTCTGTCTTATCTTCCAGCTCCAATCCCTTACACGCGGACATTGAAAGTGACGATACACCCAGTACCGTCACCAGAAAACAGAGTTTTAAGCCTCGCCAAAGTCTAAAAAAAAGATTCAAAAAGCTACCTCTTACACGCTTTCATATACCCCGAACCAGAGGAGCAGCGCCATCGCCACACCGAGCACGGCGCCCGCGGCTACCTGAAGCGGGGTATGCCCTACAAGTTCCTTGAGCCGTTGATCTAAGACCTCGTCCTTCCATTCAAAGGGGTTGTCCCGAAGGAGCGCGTTAAGTACCATGGACTGTTTGCCGGTCTCCATCCTTACTCCCGTGGCGTCGTGCATGACCACTATAGCCACGATGAAAGATACTGCAAATTCAAACGATGAGGCGCCGTAATCTAAAAAGGCCATGGAGGTCAGGGCACAGACCGTGGCCGAGTGGGAGCTCGGCATACCGCCCGAGCCTACCAGACGCTCGGGATGAAAGCTCTTATAGAGCACCAGATCGATGATCGTTTTTAAGATCTGTGCCACGAACCAACCCGTCACGGCGGCCACCAAAGTCCTGTTTGAGACCAACTCAAAGAAAAGATCCATATCCCCTACCCTTATCAGCCGATAAGCCAATCATAAAGTTCCTGATATTTCAGCGCCGACCCGGACCATGAAAAGTCCTTTGCCATCGCCCGGTCTATCAGCTTGTTCCATTCGCGCTTCCTGCCGTAGTATATGCTCTTAGCGTAGTTCACGACGGACAACATCTCGTGCGCGTTATAATTGGCGAAGGAGAATCCCGTGCCCTGCGAGGTATGCTCGTTATAAGGCTCTACGGTATCTTTAAGACCGCCCGTCTCCCTCACTATGGGCACCGTGCCGTATCTCATCGCTATGATCTGCGACAGGCCGCAAGGTTCAAAGAGCGAAGGCATTAGGTAGGCGTCGCAGGAACCGTATATCCTATGCGCCATATCCTCCGAATAATATATCTGGGCGGATACTCTGTCGCCATATTTCCACGCGTAGTGTCTGAACATATTTTCGTAGCGATCTTCGCCCGTGCCCAGCACTACGAACTGTACATCCTCCGCACAAAGCTCATCCATGACATACTGTATCAGATCGAGGCCCTTTTGATCCGTAAGCCTCGTCACCATGCCTATCATGAACCTTCCGCCGTCTATGGAAAGACCGAGGTCCCGCTGAAGCTGTATCTTGTTATTCACCTTCTCTTTACGGAAATTGCGGGCGTTATAACGTTTCGTCAGCCTCTCATCCGTCTCGGGATCCCATTCCTTATAGTCTATGCCGTTCAATATGCCTCTCAGAGCATTGGAACGCGCCACGAAAAGTCCATCAAGGCCCTCCCCGTAGGACACGCTCTTTATCTCCTCGGCATAGGTCTCTGATACGGTGGTCACCGCGTCCGCGTATACCACACCACCCTTTAGGAGATTGCCGTTTTTATAAGACTCGAGCTTATCGGGCGTGAAATAATGATCGGAAAGCTCCGAGAGCGTCTCGATCGTCTTTACGTCCCACACACCCTGAAACTTCAGGTTATGTATCGTGAATACCGACTTGATCCCCCTATAGAAGTCCCCTCCCGCATAGGAATCATGCAGGTATACGGGCACCAGCCCCGTCTGCCAGTCATTGCAATGTATCAGATCCGGACGGAACCCTATGAGCGGAAGGCAATTGAGCGCGGCCTTCTGGAAGAAGCAGAACTTCTGTATGTCCCAGAGCCAATCCCCGTAGGGCGAGAAGCCCGAAAAATAATATTCGTTATCTATAAAATAATAGACGACCCCGTCTGTCTCGGCCTTCAGCACTCCTACGTATCGATCCTGTCCGAGATAGCTCATATAAAAATGTGTGATATACTCAAGGCTCTCCTTTAATTCCTCTTTCATGCACTGATACTTGGGCAGCATGATACGGCAGTCGAAGCTTGCCTTATCCATATACTTAGGAAGCGATCCGACTACGTCCGCAAGTCCTCCCGTCTTTATGAAGGGCGCGGCCTCGCTCGCAAGCATTAAAATTTTTTTCATATCACACCCTCCTATAATAGTTTCGCGTTCCCCTGAACTTGACCCACATAGCTCAAGTATAGCATATATGGGGATCCCTTAGGGATAATTTACCAAAGATCTACAAAAGATCCTTTTAGTAGCCTCAGCGCTCTTTCAGCGTTTCTAATGCTTTTTCAGCCCTTTATCGGCCTTGAGTCCATCGGCGAGCCTTTTCATCTCTCTCGCGTTCTCTTTTACTGACTCCGTGACCTCAGCTCCGGATAAGAGCCTCGCAAGCTCCCCTATAGACTCTTCCTCGCTTAGGCGTTCTATCAGGGTCACATTGCGGCCGTCATCCTCGGATTTAGTTATGACGTAATGACTGTCGGCCATGGCGGCTATCTGAGGGAGGTGGGTGATACATATCACCTGATGAGTCCTCGCTATGGTGTTCAGCTTCTCCGCCACCTTCTGCGCCGTCCTTCCGCTGATCCCAGTGTCTATCTCATCGAATATCAGCGTGGGGATGTCATCCGTCTCCGCGAGCACTGTCTTTATCGCCAGCATGACTCTCGAAAGCTCACCGCCCGAAGCCACTTCAAAGAGCGGCTTCGGCTCCTCGCCTACGTTTAGGGCGGCCATGAACATCACCCTGTCAGAGCCGTCCGCCGAGGGCTCTTTGGACTGAAAGTCCATCCTGAAGATGATATTTGAAAAGTTCAGATCTAAAAGCTCCTTTTCTATCTCCGAGCAGAGCTTTTTCGCGCCTTGCTTCCGTTTTTTGCTCAGTCTTTCGCACGCATCTAAAAGGGCTTTCTTTTTTTCTTTGGTTTCGTTTACGGCCTTATTTTTTCGGTGTTCGTAATCTCGGAGAAGCTCGGCCCTTTCCTCTCTTTTCGCTCTGTAGGCCTCTATCTCTTTTACGCTCCCGCCGTATTTGGCTCCTATCTTTCGGATCGTCTCAAGCCTGTCCTCTATCTCCGAGAGACCTCGCTCATCAAGCTCCGCGTCCTCCATATATCCGTCCAGCGCTCTCAGCACTGAGACTATGATCTCGTCCGCGTCTGAAAGCTCCTCATAAATGGGCTCTATATCCTCGTCAAAGCGCGCCGCCGCGTGAAGCTCATCCATGGCCTCGTCCATCCGGCTCTCCCTGAGAGCTCTTGAGGCCGCACTAAGGCTCTCCATCACCGTCCTCATGTTAGAGAGCTTTTTATAACGCACCGCAAGCTCCTCTTCCTCGCCCTCTTTCACAGAAGCCTGCTCTATCTCCTCGATCTCGTATTCGCATAGCTCAAGCTCTCTTAAGCGTTTGGCCTCGTCAAGATCGAAGCTGTCTGCAAGCCGCTGTGCCGCCTTATAGGTCTCATACGCCTTTTTCGTCTCAGCCTTAAGCTTTGCGATCTCATCCGCGAGGTAGCTGTCCAATATCCTGAGATGCTCGTCTTCCGAAAGGAGGCTTTGGTGTTCGTTTTGTCCGTATATATCTATGAACTCGGAAGCTATCTCCCGAAGCTCTTTAAGCGTGACCGTCTTCCCATTCACACGACTTAAACTGCGCCCCGGAAGGAGCCTTCGGCTGATGATAAGGAGCTTATCCTCATCGAGATCTACCCCCAGTTCTGAAAGGCGTCTTTCTTTTTCGGCATCGTCCACAGTGAATATGAGCTCCACGTGGCCGCTCTCTGCGCCCTTTCGTATGACATCGCCTCGTTGTTTTCCTCCTAAGGCCAGCATAGCCGAGCCTATGATCACGGACTTACCGGCGCCGGTCTCTCCCGTCAGGATGTTAAGGCCTCCCGAAAACTCTACCGAGGCCTGTTTTATGAGCGCTATATCTTTTACATTCAGCTCACAGAGCATATGTGCCTTCTTCTACTATCTTTCTGATCTTTTTCATGAGTTCAAGACAATCGTCGACGTCCCTCGTGACTATGAGCAGGGTGTCATCCCCCGCTATGCAGCCAATCGACTCCTCAAACTTTATGGCGTCTATCGACGCCGCGACGGCCTGTCCCAGCCCTACAGCGGTCTTTATGACAAGGAGATTATTCGCCATATCGCAGGATACGAAGCCGTCCCTCATGATATTTATCTGCTTTTGAGTCAGCTCTCTCGTATCATCGATAAATCTGTAGCACTGCTTGCCGCTCGGCATAACGACCTTAGTGAGCTTAAGCGCTCTTATATCTCGCGACACCGTGGCCTGCGTCACCTCGTAGCCCTCACGATTCAGTCTCTCGCAGAGCTCCTCCTGAGTCTCTATCTCATAGCGTCCTATAAGCTCCACTATCTTTGCCTGCCTGCTTATCTTCATCTTTTATTTCCTTTATATCTTTGCCGGCCGTATGTACGGACGGCGGAGACTTTGCGGTCTCTCTTCGCCTAGACATAGCTCATCTTTTGCCTTAGAGCCTCTAAAAACGACTCCTCTTTGA
>CAZQFD010000039.1:0-8909 GCA_964592535.1 uncultured Lachnospiraceae bacterium
CTCGATAAAAAACCTTGTAAAGATCAACTCCATCGGTAAGAATGTCATAGACGGAATAAGCTTTGATATACATGAGGGCGAGGTCGTGGGCATAGCCGGAGTCGAAGGCAACGGTCAGTCGGAACTCAGCGAGGTCTTGGCCGGACTCACGGGATTCGCGGAGGGAGATGTAGAACTCAACGGTACCTCTATAAAAGGCAAGTCCGTAAGACAGATACGAGATCTCGGCATGGCGTATATAGCCGAAGATCGTATGGTAGAGGGCGTTGCCGGAGATATGTCGATCAAGATGAATATAATGGCGGACAGATTCACGAAGTCTGAGTTTAAAACGGGCCTCTTTATGAACGCCAAAAAGATAAATGAGATGGCAGATCAATATATCAAAGACTTTGAGATATTATGCGACGGAAGGGATCAGCCTGTCAGGATGCTCTCCGGCGGTAATATCCAGAAGGTCGTGGTAGCGAGAGAGTTTACGAACGGAGCTAATTTCATACTGGCGAATCAACCTACCCGCGGTATAGATGTAGGCACCTCGGAGATGATCCGTAAGACCATAGTCAGGAGATCGAGAGAGGACGGCACCGCCACCTTGCTTATCTCGGCCGACTTAAACGAGGTCCTGGAATGCTCTGACCGTCTGCTTGTCATGCATAAAGGCAAGATAGTAGCGGCATTCCCTAAAGCTAATGAAGTATCCGAGCATACTCTCGGCGAATATATGCTCGGAGTCAAGGAGATGACTCCTGAGGAGATGGAGGGCCTGTTATGAATAAGACACAGAGAATAGAAAGCATGATGGAGGCCGTTCGTATCATAGCCGGCCTCGCGATAGCTTATATAGCGGCGCTGTTGATACTGTTCGCGATCAGCGATGACCCCATTTACATTATTCAGCAGTTCATAACGGGGCCGTTCTCCTCACCTCGCCGTATCGGTACCATCGTGAATTTGGCGATACCCTTTACGATCTGCGGACTCAGCATGTGTTTTATGTATGCAGTCAACAAGTTCAACCTGGTAGGCGAGGGCATATTCATGATATCGGCTGCGATGGTCACTTGGGTGAGCCTTGCGCTCGCTCCCTTTGACCTTCCTGCTGTAGTCATGGTACCTCTTATGCTCATAGTCGGAGCGATCACGGGTGTGGCATTCTCCTTCATCCCCGCTATCATGGATAGGAAATTCAATGCCAACGTCGTAGTCGTATCCCTCATGTTGAATGAAATCATAGCCCAGCTCTCTACTTGGATACTTCGTTATCAGGTAAGAGATTCCTCTATAGCTTATCTTGGATCTATGGAGACACCCGAGAGCATCCAGCTTCCCAAGATATTTGGAAGCTTCCGTATACAGTCGGGACTTGTCATCGCTATCATATGCCTTATCTTCGTAGCCATCCTTTTCTATAAGACCTCCTTCGGATGGAAGATGCGTATAGTAGGCTCAAACCCCAGATTCGCTACGGCGGTGGGACTCTCTACACTCGGCATATCCTTTGGAGCGCAGCTCCTCGGAGGGATCTTTGCCGGTATAGCGGGAGCTACCGAGCTGATGGCGAACTACACGAGGTTCCAGTGGACGTCCACGACCCAACACGGATTTGACGGACTGCTGGTAGCGGTGCTCGCCAGGAAGAACCCCGTGCTCGTGCCTATAGGCGCGCTGTTCTTGGCCTATATCCGTATAGGCGCTGACGTGGTAAATACGAGCGGTGATATAAGGCCTGAGTTCGTCACGGTCATCCAAGGTGTGATCATACTCCTGGTTGCCGCTGATTCCTTCCTGTCAGGTACGAAGAACAAACTCATTTTCAAGGCTGCCGAGAAGGATGAAAAAGAAAAGCAGCAGGCTGCGGCTTAAGAGAAAGGAGAGACAGCTTTATGACTGTAGATTGGATCGCATTTATAGCGGAAGGGATAAGGATGGCAACTCCCCTTATATTTGCCGCGCTTGCAGCGCTCATCTGCAGAAGGGCGGGCATGTTCAATATGGGGATCGAGGGCATGATACTGTGCTCCGCATTGGGCGCCGTAGCATTTGCCCATTACGGCGGAAGCGTATGGGTCGGCTTTTTAGGCGCGATACTGGTAGGACTCATCACGGGACTTTTCATAGCCTTCGCGAGTCTTACCGGTAAGGCGGATCTTTATCTGACCTGTATAGCGTTCAACCTGATGGCTACCGGGGGTACGGTATTCGTCATGTACCTGCTCACCGGTGAGATCTCTACGACTTCGGGAGCGTTCCGAAGCTATCAGATACCTACTATCGATATACCTATCATCCAGGACATACCTGTGTTGGGGCGTATAGTTTCGGGGCAGTCACTGCTCACCTATATCGCGTTCATTTGCGTATACTTGGTATGGTTCCTGCTTAAAAAGACGAAAGTGGGCTTAAGGCTGCGTGCGGTGGGAGAGAATCCCAAGGCCGCCGAATCGGTCGGAATCTCCGTAAACAAGATAGGCTATATTGCCTTTTCCATATGCGGAGTGCTCTGTGGACTTTCGGGAGCGTTCATGTCGATGAGCTGGGTAACGTTCTTCATGAAGAACATGGTAGACGGACGTGGATATATCGGCCTTTCTGCCCAGAACATGGCGAACGGGCAGCCTGTCGGATCGGCGCTTGCAGCGCTGCTGTTCGGCTTCACAGACGCCCTTTCGACTACACTGCAAAACCAGACGAACTTCCCTGTCGAGTTCCTTGAGATGATACCTTATCTCGCTACGATATTTGCTATCATCATCACGAGCATCTATACTATAAATAGGCGTAGGAAGATAGAGCAGGGACTTTCTGAGTGATAGTTTTATCCTGGCTTTATTAAGGCGTATATGCTCTGAGCGGATCTTTTGCCGGGCTTTTTGGCTTCTGTCCGTTCAGAGCTTTTTCTAAATATCTTCACATCAAGGGCCCAAGCTTGGGGTATATGAATGTCACATCACCGTCCCTCCGTTTCACGGGCCAGGCCCAAAGATCTGCTTGCAAAGGCCGAAGATCTTTGGTAAAATACGAAAAGTTTAGATATGAGGTTATGCAATGAGGCGAAGGATCCGCAGGACAACTTCATATAGATGTCTTATGACCTGAATGTAAAATCATCTTTGTTTGATCTTTACATCGGGTCATTTTTTTTGGTCTTTCAGGCTGTGAGAAGAAAAGGAGGGAGCCGGTCTTCTGGGTATAGGCGGCAAAGCGACATACGAGATGAAAGAAAAGAAACTTGTAATGGCAAACGGAAAAGAATTTTACGGCGACGGCTTCGGAGCTGATAAAGAGAGCATAGCTGAGCTCGTGTTCAACACATCTATGGTAGGCTATCAGGAAGTGCTGTCGGATCTCTCTTACACGGGACAGATGGTGCTCATGACCTATCCGCTCATAGGGAATTACGGTATAAATGATGATGACTACGAGTCCAGATCCCCGTCCATGAGCGGTATGATCGTCCGGGAGTATAACGACTTTCCTTCGAACTTCAGATATACAAAGACGCTCTCCGAGACCATGGAAGATAACGGCATACCGGGACTTTCCGGCGTCGATACGAGAGAGATAGCAAGGCTCATAAGGGATGAAGGAGCACAAAAGGCGATCATCACGGACGCATGCGTCCCCTTAGAGGAATGTAAAAAAAAGCTCGATGCCTGGAAGTTCCCCGAGAAGGCCGTGAGTCTTGTGAGCTCAAAGAAACGCTGGTATTCCCGTACCTTCAATCCTCGTTTCAATGTAGCAGTCATAGACTGCGGCGTGAAATTAAACATCATAAGGGAGATGAATGAGATGGGCTGCAATCTGACGATGCTCCCCTTTGATACCTCGGCAAAGGAGATACTCAGCCTCTCGCCCCACGGGGTATTTATCTCAAACGGTCCAGGAGACCCCGAAGATGTTCCCGAGGTCGCAGATACGCTTAAGGCGCTCAGGGGGAGACTTCCTGTATTCGGCATTTGTTTAGGCCACCAGATCATGGCGCTTTCAGGAGGTGCCAAGACCTATAAGATGAAATTCGGCCATAGAGGAGGCAACCACCCGGTAAAGAACCTGGACACTGGGCGCATAGAGATAACGAGCCAGAATCACAGCTATGCGGTAGATGAGGAGAGCTTAAAGGGCACTTCGCTGAGAGTGACCCACCGAAACCTATTGGACGGTACCGTAGAAGGTATAGAGGACAGGGAAGCTCTCATGTTCTCCGTGCAGTACCATCCCGAGTCGGCGCCCGGCCCTCAGGATTCCAACTACCTGTTTGAAAAGTTCGCGGCCTATATGGATGAGTTCAAAAAGATTATGGAGGTATAAAGATGCCTAAGAGGACGGACATAAAGAAAGTGATGGTGATAGGCTCCGGCCCTATAGTGATAGGGCAGGCGGCCGAGTTCGACTACGCGGGCACTCAGGCCTGCTTGGCGCTAAAGGAAGAGGGCTATGAGGTATTGCTGGTAAATTCCAACCCCGCCACCGTCATGACGGATACCAAGATAGCCGACAGAGTATATATGGAGCCGCTCAATCTGGAATATGTGGCGAAGATCATCCGTAAGGAGAGGCCCGACGCCGTAGTACCGGGACTGGGAGGACAGACGGGGCTTAATCTCGCCGTACAGCTCGAGGAAAAGGGTGTGCTAAAGGAATGCGGAGTAGAGATATTGGGCACCTCCTTTGAAAGCATAAAGCGGGCCGAGGACAGAGAGCTTTTCAAGGCGCTCTGCGAGGAGATAGGAGAGCCTGTGCTCCCCTCCAAGATAGCGAATACATTGGAGGAGGGCATAGAGGCTGCGAAAGAGATAGGCTATCCCGTGGTGCTGCGTCCGGCCTTTACTCTTGGAGGCACCGGGGGCGGTTTTGCCGATGATGAGGAGGAGCTGGTACCGATCATGGAGAACGGGCTTAAGCTGTCCCCCGTGGGGCAGGTGCTCGTGGAAAAGAGTATAAAGGGCTATAAAGAGATCGAGTTCGAGGTCATGCGCGACTCCAACGATACGGCCATCACCGTATGCAGCATGGAGAACATGGATCCCGTGGGCATACATACGGGTGATTCCATAGTAGTGGCCCCCTGCCAGACCCTTGCCAACAGAGAATATCAAATGCTGAGAGACGGTGCGCTCCGCCTCATAAGGACGCTTAAGATAGAGGGCGGCTGTAATGTACAATTTGCCCTGGATCCTTTCTCATTTAACTACTATGTGATAGAGGTGAATCCGAGAGTCTCCCGCTCCTCGGCCCTTGCCTCAAAGGCTACAGCTTATCCGATAGCCAGAGTCAGCGCGAAGATAGCTGTAGGCATGACGCTCGACGAGATAAGGATAGCCAATACTCCCGCGAGCTTCGAACCCACGGTGGACTATGTGGTCGCGAAGCTCCCGAGGTTCCCGTTCGATAAATTCACGGGCGCAGATAACCGCCTTTCGACCCAGATGAAGGCCACGGGCGAGGTCATGAGCATAGCCCGCACTTTTGAGGAGGCGCTCCTAAAGGCCGTAAGAGGACTTGAGATAGGTGCAGATCATCTCCATCTCCAAAAGTTCGACGATATGAGCTTAGAGGAGCTTTACAGACATATCTATGAATGTCGGGATGACAGGCTGTTCGCTATTGCGGAGCTTATAAGGCGCGGAGAGGACATCGGAAAGATCTATAATACCACTAAGATAGACCTCTTTTTCCTCGAAAAGATAAAGAATATCATAGACTTCGAGAGCGAGGCCGAAAAGATAGACTTTGAAAGGCTCTCCGATGTGGACAAAGCCCTCCTTAGAAAGGCCAAGAGGCTCGGTATAAGCGACGGTTACCTCGCGAGGCTCTCGGGAAGATCGGACTGCGAGATCTATAAGCTCCGTGAAAAGCTGGGCATAATGCCGGCCTACAAGATGATAGATACCTGTGCCGCCGAGTTCGCGAGCTGGACGCCGTATCTCTATTCCAGCTACGGCGAGGCCAATGAGTCTATGGTATCGGATAAAAAGAAGGTCATCGTATTGGGATCGGGGCCCATAAGGATAGGACAGGGCGTCGAGTTCGACTTTTCGACGGTACATGCGATCTGGGCGATCAGGGACGCGGGCTATGAGGCCATCATCATAAACAACAATCCCGAGACCGTCTCTACGGATTATACGACCTCCGATAAGCTCTATTTTGAGCCGCTCACGATAGAGGACGTCATGAATATCATACATCTCGAAGATCCCGACGGCGTGATAGTGACCTTGGGAGGACAGACGGCCATAAATCTCGCGAACAGACTGCATTCGCTCGGCGTTAAGGTAGTAGGCACCTCCGTAGACGCGGTAGACAGGGCCGAGAACCGCGATCGCTTTGAAAAGACGCTCGAGGAGCTTCGTATACCTCAGCCGAGAGGCGAGGCCGTCACACATATAGAGGACGGGGTAAGAGTGGCTCATGAGATAGGCTATCCCGTGCTCGTACGTCCCTCATTCGTGCTCGGCGGAAGGGCCATGCAGATAGTCTATAACGACGAACAGCTCCGCTCCTACTTTAAGGAGGCTATAGTGGCCTCTGAGGAGCAACCTGTGCTCATCGATAAATACATAGAGGGCAAGGAGCTCGAGGTGGACGCGGTCTGTGACGGCGAGACTGTCCTCATACCGGGGATCATGCAGCATGTCGAGCGCACCGGCGTACACTCGGGCGACTCTATAAGCGTATTCCCTACGTTCAGCGTCGGGGAAAAGCCTCTTAATATCATCATAGACTATACCACGAGACTGGGGCTCGGTCTCAAGATGAACGGCCTTTATAATATCCAGTTCATAGTGGATAAGAATGATGACGTATATATCATAGAGGTGAACCAGCGTTCCTCAAGGACGGTGCCCTTCATATCAAAGGCTACGGGACTGCCGCTTGCGGATATAGCGGCGGAGGTAGCCTTGGGTCACAGCATAAAAGATCAGGGCTATGAAGGCGGACTTAAGGAGGCCCCCAAGAGATGGTATGTAAAGAGTCCCGTATTCTCCTTCTCAAAGCTTAAAGGCGCGGATACGGTGCTTTCTCCCGAGATGAAGTCCACGGGCGAGGCCATGGGTTACGACCGGGACTTAAACCGTGCGGTCTATAAAGCTCTTCAGGCTTCGGGCATGACGGTGAAAAACTACGGTACCTTGTTCGTGACGCTTGCTAAAAAGGACAGGGCGGATGCCCTTCCACTCATAAAACGCTTTTACGACCTCGGCTTCAATATCGAGGCCACCGACGGTACGGCTCATTTCCTCAAGGAGAACGGCATACGCACGAGGATAAAGCGGAAGCTCTCTGAGGGCAGCGAGGAGATATTGGATTCGCTGAGAGCGGGGCATGTCACCTATGTCATAAATACGATGAATTCGGATAAGGAGAGCTCCGCTAAGGACGGCTTCATCATAAGGCGTGTTGCCGCAGAAAATGACGTGACGCTCTTTACCTCTCTTGATACCGTGGCCATCGTGCTGAACGTGCTCGAAGAGATAACCATGGGAGTCTCCACGATAGACGAAGGACGCTGATTTTGGTTTTCAAATAGTGCGGAAGTATGTTATAATCCTCTTGATCGTATCGATGAGCTTTGCGGAGGTAGGTCATGAAGAAAAGGAGAGTCATGTTGAAGCTCTCGGGCGAGGCTTTGGCCGGAGATAAGCATACAGGCTTTGACGAGGCTACCGTCGCCAAGGTGGCGAAGGAGATAAAGCCGGCCTATGATGAGGACGTGGAGATAGCCGTAGTCATAGGAGGCGGCAATTTCTGGCGAGGCAGGAGCTCTAAGAGCTTTGACAGGGTGAAGGCCGACCAGATAGGTATGCTCGCCACGGTCATGAACTGTATCTATGTCTCGGAGACATTTCGCTCCTTCGGCATGGAGACGAAGATATTTTCGGCCTTCAACATAGACGGCATGGTCCCTGTATTCGATAAGGACGAGGCGGTGAAGGCGCTCTCCGAGCATAAGATCGTATTCTTCGCCGGAGGTACGGGACATCCGTATTTCAGTACCGACAGCGGTATCGCGCTAAGGGCCATAGAGATAGAGGCCGACTGCATATTGCTGGCAAAATCCGTAGACGGAGTCTACGACAAGGATCCGTCCGTATATCCGGATGCTAAACGCTACCGTAAGCTCAGCATATCCGAAGTGGTCGAAAAACAGCTTCAGGTCATAGACATGACGGCATCGATACTTTGCATGGAAAATCATATGCCGCTCTCGATATTTTCCCTCAACAAGCCTGGGGCCATCACGGACGCCCTGAACGGAATGGTGGACGGGACCGAGATATCGGCATAAAAGATAGGAGGAGGATAGCGATGACCGAAGAACTAAAGATATACGAAGAGAAGATGACAAAGTCCTACGACAATCTCATCGAGGGCTTTACGGGCATAAGGGCGGGGAGAGCTAACCCCCATGTGCTCGATAAGATAAAAGTAGATTATTATGGTTCTCCGACCCCGCTTCAGCAGGTAAGCAACATCTCTGTGCCCGAGGCTCGGATCATACTCATACAGCCGTGGGATAAGTCTCTCATAAAGGAGATAGAGAAGGCCATCAATATGTCCGACATCGGCATAAATCCCACGAATGACGGAAGCTCCATAAGGCTTGTGTTCCCCGAGCTCAATGAGGAAAGGCGTAAGGAGCTCGCGAAGCAGATCAAGAAGATGGGCGAGGAAGCGAAGGTGGCCGTGCGCAATATACGACGCGACGCGAATGACGCCGTAAAGAAGATGGAAAAGAACGGCGAGATGACGGAGGACGATGTAAAGAAGGCCGATAAAGACGTTCAAAAGCTGACAGACAGGTTCATCGCGGATATAGATAAGGCCGTAGAAGAAAAGACAAAGGATATAATGACAGTCTGACATCCGCTGATCTTCGACAGGCCTTTTCCCTGCCGGGCTAT
>CAZQFD010000040.1:0-8833 GCA_964592535.1 uncultured Lachnospiraceae bacterium
GCGGAGGACCTAAGACGCGCATTTTGGCTTGCGAGAGACGCGGGCATAGAGATCATAAATATGGACATAATAATGGGGCTTCCCGAGGAGAGCATAGAAGACGTAAGATATACGCTCTCGGAGCTTTCAAAACTCTCCCCGGAAAACCTGACTGTTCACGCGCTCGCGGTAAAGAGGGCTGCCGCGCTCACGACTGAAGGAAAGGCGTACAGCGGCCTAAGACGTGCGAAGGCAGAGGAGGCTTCGGAGATGATAAGGATGGGAGCGGAGCTCGCAGGGAGCCTTGGTATGCGCCCCTATTATCTATACAGGCAAAAAAACATGGCCGGCAATCAGGAGAACGTAGGCTATGCCCTAAAAGGCACCGAGAATCTCTACAATATACTCATGATGGAGGAGAAACATACGGTAGTGGGGGTAGGCGCTGGATCCTCTACGAAGGTCGTATCGAAAAATGAAGTTCCGGAGCTTCACGGAGGAAATAAGACCCGCATAGCCCGTCACGAAAACATGAAAAATGTATCGGTCTATCTCGACCGCATAGAGGAACTGCTCGAAAAAAAACGCGCTTTCTTCCTTGACCTTTGAGAGACGGCGCACTTGACAGAAGGAAATTGTATGGTAAAATCTTATTGACATCGAAGATATGATGACAAAGGCTGTGAAGATGCACAGTAGCCCTTATACAAGACTAAAGAGAGGAAAGTCACGGGCTGAGAGCTTTCCGTCCTCTGTATAATGAGTGAAATTCACATCGGAGCCGCGGTGCTGAGATCCCCCAGGGGAGCGTAGGAGCCGACGTTGATGCACGTTACGCATAAAAAAGTGTCCGAGACCCGGTCATATGATCTAAAGTTAGGCCTTTACGGAAGGACCGACTTGGAGCAGAGCTTTCAAGCAGTCGCCCTTACGAAGGAGCCGAAACTTAAAGAGGCCGTGCGTCATCGGGAAGAAGGGTGGTACCGCGAGCTTTCGTCCCTTTATCGGGGCGGGAGCTTTTTTACATTATAAGGAGAACGAAGTACACATGAACGAACAGCTTAGGAGGATAACTGAGGAAGCTCTGTCAAAGATCTCTTCATGCGAGACCGATGCTGAGCTGAATGAGGCAAGAGTGGCCTATCTCGGAAAAAAAGGCGAGATGACCGCGCTCATGAAGGGCATGAAGGATCTCGCGCCCGAGGAGAGGCCTGCGTTCGGAAAGCTCGTAAATGACACGAGAGCGAAGATCGAGGAAGCTCTTTTAAAGGCGGGAGAGGATATAAAGAAAAAGGAGCGGGAGAGACGCTTTAAAGAAGAAGCGATAGACGTCACACTCCCCGCAAAGAGACACAGGATAGGACATCCGCATCCTTGTCAAGTCGCGCTTGACGATGTGGAGCAGATATTGGTCGGTATGGGCTATGAGGTCATAGAGGGCCCGGAGATAGAGTATCAGGAGTATAATTTCACCAAGCTCAACATACCCGAGGGCCATCCTGCGAGAGACGAACAGGATACTTTCTATATCACTGATGAGATATTGCTCAGGAGCCAGACCTCCACCATGCAGGCGCGTACCATGGAGAAAGGTAAGCTTCCCATAAGGATGATCTCACCCGGCAGAGTGTTCCGCTCCGACAGCATAGACGCGACCCACAGCCCCGCGTTCCACCAGATCGAGGGACTCGCGGTGGATAAAGGTATCACGATGACGGATCTTAAGGGCACGCTCACGGAGTTCGCAAAAGCCATGTTCGGAGAAGATACTAAGACTCGTTTCAGGCCTCACCATTTCAATTTTACGGAGCCCTCGGCTGAGATGGACGTGAGCTGCTTTAAGTGCCACGGTAAGGGCTGCCGGTTCTGTAAGGGCGAAGGCTGGATAGAGATACTGGGCTGCGGCATGGTACATCAAAACGTGCTGCGCCTATGTGGGCTCGACCCGACGAAGTGTACAGGTTTCGCGTTCGGTATAGGACTGGAGAGGATAGCGCTCCTCAAGTACGAGATAGACGACATGAGGCTACTTTACGAAAACGACCAGCGTTTCTTGGATCAGTTCTGATAAGGGGAGGATGAGATGAATACACCGCTTTCATGGATAAAGGATTATGTGCCGGATCTGGAGTGCGACCCTCAGGAATACAGCGACAGGATGACCATGGTCGGCACGAAGGTCGAGGGTTATAAAGAGCTTTCTAAAAACCTTGAAAAGATAGTAGTAGGAAAAGTATTGAGCGTTGAAAAACATCCCGATGCTGATAAACTGGTGGTCTGCAAGGTCGATGTAGGCTCAGAGACTTTACAGATAGTGACAGGCGCACCCAATATAAAGGTCGGGGATAAGGATATGCTCGTGCCGGTAGTATTGGACGGGGGCAAGGTGGCCGGAGGCCATGACGGAGGCCCCATGCCGGAGGATGGCGTCAGGATAAAGTCGGGGAAGCTGAGGGGCGTAGAGTCCCACGGCATGATGTGTTCGATAGAGGAGCTGGGCTCGGATAAGAACTATTATCGCGACGCACCGGAGGACGGGATATATATATTCGGGGAGCAGATGATAAAGGAGTACGCTCTTAAGCCTGGAGACGACGCGATAAAAGCCCTCGGCATGGACGATGTGGTCTTTGACTATGAGATAACCTCCAATCGCGTGGACTGCTATTCGATCATAGGGATCGCGAGAGAGGCGGCCGCGGCTTTCGACAAAAAGTTCGTCATGCCTGATATCAAGTCGAGCGGGAACGATGAGGACGCCAACGACTATGTAAAGGTGACCGTAGAGGACACGAGGCTTTGCCCCAGATACATAGCGAGGATAGTCAAGAACATAAAGTTCGCGCCTTCGCCCGAATGGCTTCAAAAGAGGCTAAGAAACAATGGTATCCGTCCGATAAACAATCTCGTAGACATCACGAACTTCGTCATGGAGGAGTTTGGACAGCCCATGCACGCCTATGATTACGATGATATAGCGGGTCATGAGATAGTCGTAAAATGCGCGAAAAAAGGCGATACCTTCGTAACTCTGGACGGACAGGAGAGACAGCTTGACGACAGCGTGCTCATGATCTGCGATAAGGAGAAGCCTATAGGCATAGGCGGTATCATGGGCGGACAGAACAGTATGATCACCGAGAACGTACATACGGTGCTTTTCGAGGCCGCCAATTTCAACGGGCCCAACATACGCCGTTCCGCTCAGAAGGTCGGCCTTAGAACGGACGCGTCGAGCATATTTGAAAAGGGGCTTGACCCCAACACCGCGGAGCTTGCGATAAATCGCGCCTGCGAGCTGGTAGAGGAGCTGGGCTGCGGCGAGGTAGTCGGAGGTATGGTAGACGCAAGAGACTTCTCTGAGGAGGAGCATAGGATCAGGTTCGAGCCGGATAAGATAAACGCGCTCCTGGGTATAGAGGTGCCGATCGAGGAGATGAGAAACACCTTCCGAAAGCTTGGGCTTGGCTTTGATGAAGCCACGGGCGAGGTGGTAGTTCCTTCGTTCAGACAGGATCTAGAAGGCTACCCTGACCTTGCAGAGGAAGTGTTGAGATTCTATGGCTATGACAAGATAAGAGATACCCTTCCGATAGGCGAGGCGACGACGGGCGGTTTCCCGTTCAAGCTGAAGGTGGACAGCGTGGTAAGGAACGTGGCCGAATACAGCGGATTCTCGCACGCGTTCACTTATTCTTTTGAAAGTCCCAAGGTCTATGATAAGCTTTTGATACCCGAGGACTCGGAGCTGAGAAAGGCTATCAGGATCTCGAACCCTCTCGGAGAGGACTTTTCCATCATGAGGACGCAGACCCTTAACGCCATACTCACGGCTCTCGCGCTTAATTATAACAGGCGAAATAAAGACGTCATGCTCTACGACCTCGCTAATGTCTATATCCCACGTGAGCTTCCTCTCAAGGAACTTCCGGATGAAAGAGAACAGCTCACATTAGGAGGCTATGGAAATGACGTAGACTTCTATGTTATGAAGGGAGTGATAGAGGAGATATTCGAGAAGCTCGGCATGGACGGAAGGCTGCGCTATGACAGCTCCTCGGAAAGGCCCTATCTTCACCCGGGACGCAAGGCGGACGTGATCTATAACGGCGTTACGGTCGGCTATCTCGGAGAGGTACACCCCGAGGTCTCAGAAGCCTATGACCTAAAGGCGGGCGTAAGGGTCTATGTGGCTGTGCTCGATATGCCGCTTCTTACGGAATATGCGGACTTCGACAGGGTATATGAGGACATCATCAAATATCCCGCGAACATAAGAGACATCTCCATGGTAGTGCGAAAAGACATCCCGGTAGGTGACATTGAGGATGTGCTGGAAACGAAGTGCGGAAAACTTCTGGACAGCTATCATCTATTCGATGTGTACGAAGGAGAACAGGTCGAAGAGGGATATAGATCTGTGGCTTATAACCTCAGCTTCAGGGCAGAGGATCGCACGCTCACCGATGAAGAAGTGGACAAAGTTATGCGTAAGCTCGTCGAGGGACTTAAGGCGCTCGGCATAGAGCTTCGTCAATAAGCGTTATGGATCTTTAAGAAAATTTCAAGGCGGTCTTAAAAACAAGGTGTCTCGGACACCTTGTTTTTTGGTGCGGACGCGTGATATACTGTTAGGGTGTTTAGAGGGGGCAGAAACTCTCTCTCTGTATGAATATGCCCTTAAGGACGAAGGGCGCGTCCGTAGACCTTAGCTCCTTATGAGAGAGCTGCGGCGGACTTCGGAAGATATATGGTAAATGTAGAAAAAGTCAGGCTCATGACCGATCTTGCGGTCTATGAAAAGAAAAATAAACGCACGGTATTCCAGATAAATAACTACTACCGGCACGATTATATAATGGGACAGATGGTGGGAGCCTTGGTACGCTATGTATCATGTATACTCATCTGTTTCGTGCTCTACCTTGCCATGCAAGCCGGAGAGCTTTTTTATAATATCAATGTAAGCGGCCTCGCCAGCGTGATCGAAGGCCTTGCAAAGAGCTTTTTTGCGGGGCTTGCCATTTATGAGGTCATAGCTTTTTTCGTAGCTTCAAAGCGCTATGAACATTCCAGACACGGTATGCTCCTCTATGCCACTAAGCTTCGCAGATTGGGCAAGAAATACGGAAAGAAGAGGTAAGGAAAGTGGATCTTCTTTTTAACATAAGAGACAGCCTAAGATATTTTTACGCGAAAAACAGTGGCATCGTGCAGGCGCTGTCAAAGCTTGTATGCGCTTTTTTGTGTTTCATGATCTTAGGGCTCTATATGGGGGATCTTGCGACAGAGCTTTTTTCCGTAAACTATCTCTTACTGTTTTCGCTCATTTGCGCTTTCTTGCCGTGGGGGAGCATAACTTTTTTCTCGGGGGTGCTCATATTGATCTGCATGCTCGAAAGCTCCTATATCATGGCGACGGTCATGCTTATATGTATGCTGCTCATCTGTGTGCTGTATTTCGGCTTTAAACCGGGGCACGGAGTCGTGCTCGCCGCGGTATGCATGGCCTATATACTCAAGATTCAATTTATCGTGCCGCTCATATTGGCGCTCTCCATAGGAGCGGGAGCTGCGGTGCCCTGTGCGCTCGGAGTGTTCATGTGGTTCGTACTCAAATATTATGTGGACAATGCCGCGGGTATGAGCACGGCGATAGATACTACCGTCATGACCTCGGAGCTGAGCTCGTTCGTGGACGGAGTGGTAAAAGACAGATATATGCTCATATGTGTAGTGGCTTTCGCGCTCTGCGTACTCATAGTCAGCGCAGTCAAGAACCTCAGCATAGACCACTCATGGACGATAGCCATAGGCGCCGGGGCCGTAGTGCTCAGTTTGCTCATCATACTCATAGGCGCGGCCTATGCGGAGACTTCGCTCTTGTGGGATCTCTTTGGGATAGTAGTCTCTCTCCTCTTGGCGTTCATATATGAATGTGTATTTTTCGGTGTGGACTACAGCGGAGCGGAAAAGATACAGTTTGAGGACGATGACTATTACTATTATGTGAAGGCTATCCCGAAGCTTAGATCCGACGATGATGAGAGACATATCTGATATGGTATTAAATAAAAGGCGGTGAAACCCGTGAGCGGTATCATAGAGACCATTAAAAGTGCGTTATCGCTCCTTCCGTGGTTTTCGATTCGTAATCTTATAGAAGTAGTCATCATAGCCGTGATCGTCTATGAGATCATGGTGTGGATAAAGGACACCAAGGCTTGGACTCTTTTAAAGGGTATCATAGTGATACTCGTTTTTATGCTGCTTGCCGGTATGATGGGGCTCGACGTCATACTGTGGATATTGGAGAGAGCGTCTACTGTGGCCTTCATCGCGCTCGTCGTCATCTTCCAACCTGAGCTTAGGAAGGCTTTGGAGGAGCTCGGCAGACGTAATCTGGTGACCAATATATTCTCTCTGAACGGTGACAAACAGACCGGAGCGCTTGACAGGGGATCTATAGATGAGATAGTCACCGCTTCTTTCTACATGGCCGCAAAAAGGACAGGAGCGCTCATGACCATAGAACGGAATGAGTCGCTCATCGACCTTGAAAAGACGGGCATAAAGATA
This sequence comes from uncultured Lachnospiraceae bacterium, assembly GCA_964592535.1. GTDB lineage: Bacteria > Bacillota > Clostridia > Lachnospirales > Lachnospiraceae > Avilachnospira. The sequence goes on from CAZQFD010000040.1 coordinate 6,559, forward strand.
GACGGTATCATAAGCTCAGGTCTACTCATCAATATATTTGAAAAGAACACGCCCTTGCATGACGGGGCGGTCGTCATAAGGAACGACAAGATAGCAGCGGCGACCTGTTATCTACCGCTATCCGAGGACATGTCCATCTCAAAGGATCTCGGCACCAGACATAGGGCGGCTATAGGCGTCTCCGAGGTCACAGACAGCCTTACGATCGTAGTCTCCGAGGAGACGGGGAGGGTCAGCGTCGCACAGCGGGGAGCTTTACAGCTCGTGCCCGACCGTGAGAGCCTGAGGCGCATACTTACCGTGCTCGTGAGCGCAGGGGAAAAGAAAGGAAAGAACAGAGGCTTCATTTGGAGAAAGGAAAGGCATAAGTCTGATGAAAAAACTCAGTGAACTGATAAAGCAGAACTTTATGCTGAAACTTTCTGCCGTCGTGATAGCCTTCATGATATGGCTCACCGTGGTAAATATCTCGAACCCCGAGGTGAGAGGCTCTGTCACGGTAGAGATAGAAGTGAGGAATCCCGATGAGCTCACCGCGGCGGATCAGATGTACAGCCTCGATACCGGGACCGTGCGAGTTTATTACAATGTACGCTCAGGCAACCGAAACCTTATAAGGGCCGAGAACTTCAGCGCGTATATAGACCTTCAGGACTACTCTATCACGGGGGCTGTGCCTGTATATGTAGAAGCTGACAGCAGCATCGCGTCTCTCATCTCGGATATAACGTCGGATCCGATGGTCATCCATGTGACCACCGAAGATATGCAGGAAAAGCGCTTTGACATAGAAGTGAGGCAAAACGGGAACGTGGCGGACGGCTGTGCTCTCGGAGAGCTGACGCTCAGTCAAGCATATATCTATGTGACGGGCCCTGTATCGGAGGTAGGTCTTATAAGCTCGGTAGGCGTAGAGATAGATGTGAACGACAGGATGGAAAGCTTTGACGATACGGCCGAGATAGTATTCTATGATGCGAACGGGCACAGGATCGATATGGACGAGAGGCTGACGCTCAGCTATGACGAGATAAGCTATCATCAGGAGGTCTATCTCATAAAGAGCCTCGGCATAGTTGCGGATTCCGTGGGAGAGCCCGCTGAGGGCTACGCGCTGGAGAGCATAGAGATAAGTCCGTCCTTCGTCTCGGTCTATGGACAGGATGAGATCCTGGACAGGTATTCGAGCATAGAGATACCCGCTGAGGCGATAGATATAAGCGGAGCCGACAGGAACGTGACGCTCACTATAGATATAAGTCCGTATATACCCGAGGGTCTGACGCTTTCGGAAGCCTCCTCGCAGATCACGGTCATAGCCAGGATAAGGCAGCTGCCTACCATTGCGGAGAGCGAGGATGAGACTGATGAGGAAGAGGACGAGGAAGAGAGCGGCGACGAGGTAGAGGGCCCCGGAGCAGAGCTTTCGACTGAGGCTTCGGAGCGCGAGCGAGGCACAGAGACTGAAACAGCGGAGAGTGAGACGCTCGCGGAGAGCACACGATCCCTTGAGACCATCGAGGCTTCGGAGGCCTTTGAGGAGCACATATACAGCGGAGAAGGACTTTTAGAAGATCTAACAGGCTATTAAACGGACTTTGAATCAAGCATGACTGTGCTTTTTATATTAAGCTTATTTTATACGGCGTCCGCACTGCTTTCGCTCATGGGAAGTTATCTTCTTTCGGGAGCGGTGCTCATAGTTCTTTCGCTTTATCTTTACGGGGTATTTTATCGGCGAAGCGGAGGCCTCATCCTAAACTTCGGAGGGATATTTTCACTTTCGTGGTTAGGAGGCGCCGGCATATCGGCCCTCAAGCTCTCCTATCTTCAGACGGATTGGGAACTTGGGACTTGGGCAGCGATATGGCTCTTATATGCAGGCTTTTATATCACGCATGAACTCGTTTTAAGCCATAAGCCTAAGGAAGCAAAGTCCAAGGCTTCGGCGGGTGTGGATATGCTCACAAGGCTTGAAGCCGAGGCGCGCTTTACGGCTGCGGCTGTATTCATCACTGCAGCGGTCTCGATTTCGGCCTTTATATCGGAAGCCGTAATATTGGGGTATATACCGCTTTTTACTGTGGACACGCCGCACGCTTATTCCTATTTTCATGTGAAGGGGGTCCACTACTTCACCACCTCTTTCGTACTTATACCGGCGGAGTTTGGAGCTTATCTTTTGTGCCGAAGGCAGATAAAAAAGCTGAAGATCGAGCTTTCGGGAGAGGCCGCCCGGGGAGATCTCAGTCTTTCGGAGGGTCACGGCGTAAAG
>CAZQFD010000041.1:0-844 GCA_964592535.1 uncultured Lachnospiraceae bacterium
GCACTTTTTTCTTTTTTTTTTCCGAAGGATAGAGAGGTCCTCAGGAAGGCTGTGGAGAGGCTCTCCTTTGATGAGCTCTTTTCTTTTTTGATGATTCAAAAACGGCGAAAGGCCCTGCTCTCTGAAAGACCGTCGGAATATAAGTGCCGGCCTGATATGCGCTTTTTGAAGCTGAGTGCGGATCTTCCGTTTGAGCTTACCGAGGATCAGTTGGCTTCGGTAAAAGAGATAAGCCGGGATATGAGCTCGGGGCGAGTCATGAACAGGCTCCTTGAGGGAGATGTCGGATCCGGAAAGACGATCGTGGCTTTTCTTAGTATGACCTTCGCGGCGCTTAACGGATATGAGGCGGCGATGATGGCGCCTACGGAGGTGTTGGCGAGACAGCATTATGAAAAGCTTTGCGAGCTTCTCGAAAAGAGCGATATAGGACTTAAAGCCGCGCTGCTCTGCGGCTCTATGACTCAGACTGAAAAGAGAGAGGTCTGTAGCCTTATAAGCGCTCATAAGGTCGATCTCATCGTCGGGACACACGCGCTCTTTCAGGAAAAGGTCGAATATGATAGATTGGGGCTGGTGGTAACGGACGAACAGCACCGCTTCGGTGTGGCACAGAGGGAGGCCATGAAACGAAAGGGCGGTATGCCGCACCTCCTTTTTATGAGCGCAACTCCCATACCGCGTACGCTCTCCATGATCCTCTACGGGGATATGGATGTCTCCGTGCTAAAGACGAGGCCCGAGGGCCGTATACCCATAAAAAATACTGTGGTAGGCCAAAAAAAAAAAAAAAACGCCTATAGATTCATCTATAAGGAGATAAAGAAAGGACATAGGGCCTATA
>CAZQFD010000041.1:854-8729 GCA_964592535.1 uncultured Lachnospiraceae bacterium
TCTGTCCGGCCATAGAAGCCGAGGACGAAGGAGACGGAAATGGCGATGACTCGGAAGGACTCATAAATGTCAAGGACTATGAAAGGAAGCTTCGAGAGATATTCCCCAAAGAGGTGCGGATGACCGCGCTCCACGGCAGGATGAAGGCCGCCGAGAAAGACGAGGTCATGCGCGGCTTTAAGGCAGGTGACATCGATATACTCATCTCCACAACGGTGATAGAGGTAGGAGTGGACGTACCTGAAGCCACGGTGATGATGATAGAGGACGCAGAGCGCTTCGGCCTTTCACAGCTCCATCAGCTGAGAGGTAGAGTGGGGAGAGGAGACGTCCAGTCCTACTGTATCATGATAAATACCTCTGATAAGCCGGAGGCTGCCGATAGGCTTGAGATCGTCGCCTCCTCAAATGACGGCTTTTATATAGCTTCCGAGGATCTGCGGCTCAGAGGTCCCGGAGATATGTTCGGGACGAGACAGAGCGGGGAGCTGGGCTTTTCGATCGCGGATATATATAGGGACGCAAAGCTCTTAAAAACCGCTGAGAGAGAGGCTACAGGACTCATAGAAAAAGACAGTGAGCTCACTATGAAAGAACATGAGGGCCTTCGAAAGAGGCTAAGGTATTATTCGGAAAAGACTTATTATGTATAGGCGTATAGGGATATGTAAGATATGAGAGTGATAGCCGGAACAGCGAGGAGCATACCGCTCCTTACTCCCGAGGGAAAGGATACGAGGCCTACTACCGACAGGATAAAGGAGACGCTTTTTAATATATTGAGAGACGAGATACCGCTCTGCACGTTCATAGACGTGTTCGCGGGGTCGGGAGGTATAGGAATAGAAGCCCTGAGCCGAGGAGCGAAGGAAGCCTATTTTATAGATAACGGAAAGCCTCAGATCGACATCATCAGGAAGAACTTAGAGAAATGCCGCCTTGCTGATAAGGCAAGGGTCTTGCGTAACGAAGCGTCAGTGGGCATAGAGAGGGCTGCAAGGTTTATAGGAGAGGGGAAGAAGCTGATAGTCTTTATGGATCCACCCTATGACAAAGGGATCGAGCTTCCGGCTATAAGGACGCTTATCGAGAGCAAGGCTTGGAACGAGCGCGGGCTCATCATAGTAGAGATGTCGCTGAGAGCGGACACGGATGTACTTTCGGAGCTCGGGCTCAGTGTGACGAGAGAAAAATGCTATAAGAACCAGAAACATGTTTTTTTGCGGGGCACGAGCAGATATTAGGAGGATACTATGAATATAACAGCCATATATCCCGGAAGCTTCGACCCCCCTACCTACGGGCACTTAGATCTTATAGAACGCGCGACGGGCTTTTGCGATGAGCTTATCATAGGCGTGCTTAAAAATAGTTCAAAAACCCCATTGTTTTCACCCGATGAACGTGTTAAGATGTTAGAAACAATGACTGTCGATATGCCCAATGTCAAAGTAGAGACCTTTGAGGGACTCACAGTCGATTTCGCGAAAGAACATGGCGCGAAGCTCATGGTGAGGGGACTTAGGGCGCTCACCGATTTTGATTATGAGCTTCAGCTCAGTCAGATAAATAAAAAACTCTGCGGAGAGCTTGAGACGATATTTTTGAGTACGGATCTGCGCTATAGCTATCTTAGCTCCAGTACGGTAAAAGAGATAGCTTCATATGACGCAGACATTTCTGAATTCGTGCCGCCTTATATCAAAGAAATGGTCGAGAAGAAGATAAAGGAGAGATCTAGGTGATGAGCAGGATCGAGCAGCTTATTAATGAGATAGAAGAATTTATAGAAAATTGCAAGTATCAGCCTCTTTCAAATTCCAAGATAATCGTACCCAAGGAAGAAATGGAGGAGCTTCTGGTAGAGCTCCGTCTCCGTGTGCCTGATGAGATAAAGAGATACCAAAAGATAATCAATCAACAGGAAGCCATACTTGCGGACGCCCGCACACAGGCTCAGACCATGATAGCGGACGCGAACGCTCAGACCGAGGAGATGGTGAACGATCACGAGATCATGCAGAGGGCCTATCAGAAGGCCAATGAGATCGTCGAGGACGCGAGACGTCAGGCTCAGATCATAGTAGATGACGCGGTAAAGGACGCTAACGAGATAAGGGAAGGTGCTGTCACCTACATCGACAATATGCTCGCCTCCCTACAGACTATCATCACGAACACGATCAGCGAATCGAGACAGACCTATGAAAGCTTTTATCAGAGCCTGCATGATACTTATGAGGTCTGCACTCAGAATAGGAACGACCTTGCGGGTGGAGTAGGACAGCAAGAGGTCTATTATGAGGAACAGCAGTATGAGGGCTAGGAGTAGTGCTACTTCCCCTCTGAATATATGTTTTCGCTCTCGGTTTCTGGTCACCTGCGGCTTTGCCGCATACAAGCTGGTACAGAGCAAGGTGGAGTCGAAACTGCTGGCCTGAGCTGTCGAAGATCTTATTTGACAAGATAGGGCCGCGCGGATAAAGCTGCGCGAAAAAAGAAGGCATATAAGGGCTGAGAGCCGTGTCCTCGGTCTTTTGTGGCAAGCTGTAGGTAGGCATGAAGACGATCTTCATAAATGCTCGGGATGCAGGTCGGCGTCTCGACAAATATCTTTTAAAACTTCTTCCCGCTTCGGGAAAAAATCAGATTTACAAAGCTCTAAGAAAGAAAAACATAAAGCTGAACGGAAAACGTGCGGCGGGGAACGAGCTCCTCTCCGAAGGAGATGAGCTAAGCCTCTATTTTTTCGATGATATCCTGGAAGAGCTTATGGGAAAATGCGCGGCCGAGGAGGATGCTTCGCGAAAAGCGGACGGTACGGCCAAAAAAAGCCCGTTTCGCTCTATCGTGAGAGCTTATCCATCGAACGGTATCCTTGATCTAAGTCGCTTTTGCGATATAGTATATGAAGATGAGAATATCATCCTTGCCGATAAGCGTGCGGGCGTACTAAGCCAAAAGGCTGGACCCGAGGATATAAGCCTTAATGAGGCCCTGCTCTCCTACTGCGGGGGAGGCGAGGATCCTGCTTTTACGCCGTCTGTCTGTAATCGGATAGATATGAATACTACGGGGCTTGTGAGCTTTGCTAAAAACTATGCCTCGGCGAGGGAGCTTTCGGATATGTTCAAAGACCGAAGCTGCGGGAAGTTCTATCTGGCCGTAGTTAAAGGCAGCTTAAAAGGAGCGGAGAGAAGGAGAGCGCGTCTTACAAAAGATGAAAAGCTTAACAAGGTGAGCATAAGAGAGATCTCGGAGAACTCTTCGGGAGCCGATATAGAGACGGCTTATGAATATATAGCTAAGAAAAGGCTGCTTGGCTTTGAACTGAGCCTTATAAAGGCCGAGCTCCTTACGGGCAGATCTCATCAGCTTAGGGCGCACCTTGCCTATCTAGGTCATCCGATAGCGGGGGACAGTAAGTACGGCGACAGAGCGCTGAACGCCGCTCTCAGAAAGTCCCATAAAGTGCCTCATCAGCTCCTTCATTCCCATGAGCTTCGCTTCCCCGAGAGCGGTCTTAAATATCTTTCCTACCTTCAGGGAAAGAGCTTTAAGGCCGAACCTCCTGCCGAGTTTAAGGCTCTTTTCGGGGATATGTCATAATATCGGCCGTTTACCCGTATCATCTATCATCTATCTTCTATTTTTCTGAGCATTATTTTTGTCCCACACATCATATTATTACAAAGCCCTAAAGGGCGGAGAGGAGACTATGTTTTCCTATATCAAGAGCGCCGCGCTCCTTGGGACGCGCGGATCTGTAATGACGGTCGAGGCCGATACGCAGAATGGCCTGCCCGGATTTTTCCTGACCGGAGCCTTGGCTCCGGAGACTAAAGAAGCCCAATACCGAGTGCCGAACGGCATACGAAACAGCGGATTGGAGCTTCGCCCGAAGAGGCTGACTGTGAATATCTCTCCTGCCTCGGTCAAAAAGTACGGTACTGCCTTTGATTTTCCGATAGCCATGGCTGTGCTGGGCTCATCGGGATATTTCAGCGTCGAGAAAGTCGAGGATATTGCTTTCTTGGGAGAATTGGGCCTTGACGGGAGCTTAAAGAGCATAAACGGTGTACTCCCTCTCGTGCTCTGCCTTATGAAGAACGGACTTAGAGGTGTGGCGGTACCTGCGGATAATATCAGAGAGGCTGCCGTCGCAGAAAAACTCGATGTCTACGGTTTTACGAGCCTTGATAAAGCTTTGTCGTTTTTCAAAAAGGAAAGGCCGCGGGGCGAAACGCGCGCTGTCTATCTGGACGGGGAGCCGTTGGGAGAGCTTGCAGAGCAGGAAACGGCACCCTTAGAAGATAGTTTTCCCGACATCTCGATGATAAAGGGGCAACGATTCCTAAAGAGAGCGGCGGAGATAGCTGTCAGCGGGAGACATAATATTCTCTTTTCGGGGCCGGCGGGGACAGGAAAGACCATGATAGCGAAGACGATGACAGGTATCATGCCGAGGCTTACAAGAGACGAGGACATAGAGATCTCCGCCGTATACAGCATAGCGGGTATGTTGCCCGAAGGCAGGCCGCTCCTGGGAAGGAGGCCTTTCAGAGCGCCTCATCATGGGATCACGGAGGCGGCGTTTTTAGGCGGAGGACATAGAGCGGTGCCCGGCGAAGTGACTCTGAGTTCGGGAGGGATACTCTTCATGGATGAATTTCCACTCTTTAGGCGAGAAGTCATTGAGGGACTCAGAGAGCCGTTAGAAGAAGGGCGGATAAACCTTAGGAGGCTGCGGGAGAGTGTGGTATATCCGAGCGATCTTCAACTGGTGGCGGCCATGAACAACTGCCCTTGCGGGTTTTATCCCGACAGAAAAAGATGTCATTGCACCGAGGCACAGATAAGAGGCTATATGGGCAGGATCTCAAAACCGATACTTGAGAGGATCGATATATTCGCGGAGGCAAGCCTGCTAAGCTATGAGGATCTCTTTAATGAAGATGGGGAGTCTTGCGGCGAGACCTCCGAGACCGTGAGGATGAGGGTGGAGCGAGTCCGTGAGATACAAAGGGCGCGCTTTAAGGATATTCCCGGCCTTATGTTCAACAGCCGCATGGGGATAAAGCAGATAGAGAAGTATTGTAAGCTTGAAAAGGGCGCGGAGACCTTCCTTAAAGAGGTGTTTGCCGAAAAGGAGCTCTCGGGCAGGGTCTACCATAAGCTCCTAAAGACCGCGAGGACCATAGCGGATATGGCAGAGAGCGCTGTGATAAAAGAGGAACACATCATCGAGGCAGTAGAGCTGCGGGGCATAGAAGATAGGATAGGCGCGTATGGTATACATAGATAAAAGGTCCGATGGGTCGGAAAGGATCGAGAGGGAGAGCTGTATCGGGAAAGAGGTATCTTTGGAGGAGGAAAGGAAGTATCTCTATCTTTTGAACAATCTTTGCGGGATCACGAATAAAAAGATAAACAGGATGTATAAGCTTGCGGGATCTTTTGAGGCGGCATATAAGGCGGATAAAGCCTTTTACCTCGAACGGGGGATATTTAAAGAAGGAAAGGATCACGGATTCGGGAAAAGGGGAGAGCTCGAAGAGCGGCTCCTTGAAAGATATGAGGGCCTTAGAGACCTTGGGATAAGGCTATATGCTATCTTCGATGAGGATTATCCCGAGAGGCTTCGAGAGACGGAGGACGCTCCGCTGCTTTTATATGTAAAGGGAAGGCTCCCCTCTGATGAGGAGCCGACCGCCGCCATCATAGGAGGACGTATCTGCAGCGGCTACGGGATTCACGCGGCGGGACATTTCTCCGCGGAGCTGTCGGAGGCCGGCGTTCAGATAGTGAGCGGAATGGCGCACGGGATAGATGCGGCTGCACACCTTGCAGCGCTGAAAGCGGGATATAGCAGCTTTGCAGTATTGGGAGGAGGGGTGAATTATTGTTATCCCAAGGAGAATATCGAGATATATGAGATGATGAGCGGCGGACAGGGCGGCGTCATATCCGAATATCCACCTTCCGCGCCTCCAGAAGCTTGGCGATTCATTACACGGAATCGTATCATAGCGGGACTCTCCGACGTGGTGATCGTGGCGGAAGCAAAGGTAAAGAGCGGGACGGCCATCACAGTAGACTACGCGCTTCGCTTCGGAAGAGATGTATTTTCTGTGCCGCACCGCTTTGACGACGAGCTGGGAGAGGGCTGCAACAAACTTATAAGCGACGGAGCCGGGATCCTCATCGATAAAGAGGATGTGATGAGCGTTTTAGGTGAAGGGAAGAAAAGATTCTATAGGGAAAAGAGTATCCGAGACATGGCCTCCGATGGACAAAGTCCCGCTTATCCGAAGAGGCGCGATACGGAGACATCAAAGAGCAGCTCGGACATGCCCCCTAAATATCGAGAGATAAAGGCAACAGAGACTGAAAGTGGAAAAGGTCCTAAGCCCCTGTCTTACAGAGAGCAGAAGCTTAAGGAGAAGATCTCTCAGCTTGCAAGTTCCGAAAAAATAGTGTATAGTTTCTTGGATCTCAACGAAAAACATACGGAGGAGCTGTGTGTGCTAAGCGGACTCAGTCTTTCGGAAACATTGAAAGCGCTTTACAGCCTGAAGGCTAAAGGCTTATGCAGCTCTCCGCACGCGTCATATTATCGAAAGGTCCCGTTTTAGGGCCTTAGAGGGTCTTGGCGTCGTGGACATCGAGATCGAGAGCCAAAGGGTCTTTTGCCTTTTACCTCGCAGAATGCTATAAGGAATGATGAGGATCATTTGATGGGACAGAATTTAGTCGTAGTCGAGTCTCCGGCAAAAATGCGGACGATAAGGAAATTTTTGGGTAGCACATATTCAGTCGCCGCGTCGATGGGACATATAAGAGACCTGCCGAAGTCTACTATGGGTATAGATATAGAGCATGATTATGAGCCTAAGTATATCAACATAAGGGGCAAAGGAGAGCTCATAAACTCTCTCAAAAAGGAAGTAAAGAAGGCAGATGTCATTTATCTCGCGACCGACCCGGACAGGGAAGGAGAGGCTATAAGCTGGCATCTTATAGCTGCATTGGGCCTTGACGGACTCAAAGATAAAAAGGTGCTTCGTATCACCTTTAATGAGATCACGAAGAACGCGGTGAGAGCTGCCATAAGATCTCCGAGGGAGATCGATATGGATCTCGTGGACGCTCAGCAGGCGAGACGCGTCATGGATAGGCTCGTGGGTTATACCATAAGTCCGGTACTATGGAAGAAGATAAAAAAAGGATTGTCTGCGGGGCGCGTTCAATCCTCCACGCTCAATATCATCTGTAAAAGAGAGGAGGAGATAGCCGCATTTGTCCCCAAAGAATATTTTACGATAGAAGGTACTATCAAAAATAAGACCAAGTCTGTCAAGGTCTCTTATTACGGAGAGAACGGCAAAAAGACCGAGCTTGATGAAAGAGAGGCAGCGGAGAGGATAGTAGCGGACGTAAAAGATAAGGATGTGCTCATATCGGAGGTGAAGGAGTCGGAGCGTAGGCGCATGGCCCCGCTTCCGTTCACGACCTCTACCATGCAGCAGGAGGCCTCTAGGATGCTGAATATGACTCCGCAAAAGACCATGCGTATAGCGCAGAAGCTCTACGAGGGAGTAGATATAAAGGGGCACGGCAGCATTGGACTGATCACCTATCTGAGGACGGACTCTGTGCGTATCTCGGACGAGGCTTTCGAGGCCGCCAAGAGCTATATAGGCTTGCACTACGGCAAGGAATATGTCTCCTTCTCAAGGCCCGTGGGCAAGAATGAGAATGTTCAGGACGCCCATGAGGCTATAAGACCTACCTATATAGACATCACGCCCGCGGAGCTTAAGGATCAGCTTCAAAGAGATGAGTTTCGACTATATCAGCTCATCTGGAAACGTT
>CAZQFD010000042.1:0-8693 GCA_964592535.1 uncultured Lachnospiraceae bacterium
AAAAGTTTCCCTCATTTCTTCTCGCAAGGGAAAAAATGAGGGAAAAGGGCCAAAGCGAGGTAGCGAAAACGCTGGAAACACCAGTGTTTTCAAGGGGTATAGATATTTTAACTGAGAAATTTCATTTCTCATGTTAATTCACTCTTATTTTTAATAATGGCGTAGAATGTCTACTCAAAGCAAGAGGTTTAAAATAGCGGTTTGCTGCCTATCAATTTTTGTGTGTTACTCTACGGTACAGGAGCATTTTGCGGGGTAGCACTTATAAAAAATTCCTCGCAGATAAAAGAGATGAACATTTTCCGCGTATGTCGTATAATTATCGTAGAATGAAAAAGGAGCGCTGCGTATATGAGGAAAGCAGGCGTTTTAATGCCTATATTCAGTCTTCCGGGAAAGTACGGCATAGGAAACTTCGGGAAAGAAGCGTACAGATTTGCGGATAAGCTTCACGAGGCGGGGCAGAGCTATTGGCAGATATTGCCTCTCGGCCCCACAAGCTACGGGGATTCGCCTTATCAGTCCTTTTCCACCTTCGCGGGAGATCCGTATTTTATAGACCCGGAGGCTTTTCCGGAAGAGGTGCTTCCGAAAAAGCTCCTAAGGAGAGCCGCGTCCTCCGAAGACGGCGGATATATAGATTACGCTAGGCTTTATAAAGAGCGCCTTCCACTCCTTTATAAGGTCTATCAGGTGGAAAATTTTTGCGGACTTGAGAAAAACCATACAGGCTTTGCCCCATTTTGCGAGGAGCAGAGCTTTTGGCTCGATGACTATGCCCTCTTTATGGCCTTGAAAGAAGCTCACGACGGCGCGCCGTGGTATGAGTGGGAGGAGGAGCTTCGTGTCCGTGACGAACGGGTGCTCACTTCGCTTCGGGAAAAGCTAGGCGACCGTATCCGTTTTCATAAGTGGATCCAATTTCATTTTTTTAAGCAGTGGGATAAACTGAAAAAATATGTGAATGGTCTTGGGATAGGGTTCATCGGGGATCTGCCCATATATGTGGCATATGACTCCTCAGATGTCTGGAGCAAGCCCGAACTTTTTCAGATGGATGAAGGAGGCCGTCCCGTATGGATTTCCGGAGTGCCGCCTGACGCCTTCTCCGAGGACGGACAGCTCTGGGGAAATCCCGTCTATGATTGGGACTATCACGAACGTACCGGTTACGAATGGTGGATCAGGCGTATAGAGCACAGCTTTCGCCTCTGCGACAGGCTCCGCATAGATCATTTCAGAGGATTTGACGAATTTTACTGTGTGCCGTTCAGGGCTGAGACCGCGAGGGATGGGGTCTGGGTAAAAGGCCCGGGGCTTAGATTCTTCGACGCCGTAAAGGCGAAGCTCGGAGAGCGTGATATGATCGCCGAAGATCTGGGCTTTCTCACGGACAGCGTGAGGGAGCTTGTGAAGGCGACAGGTTATCCGAGCATGAAGATCTTGGAGTTTGGTTTTGACCATCGTGAGGATTCTGACTATAGGCCGCATAATTGGACGAAGGGCTCCGTAGGCTACACGGGCACACATGACAATCAAACGTTGGCGGCTTGGTATGCGGAGCTTAGCAAAGCCGATCTAAGCCTTATGAAGGAGTATATGCGTCTTGACGGGGAGCCATCGTCAGAGTGGAACGAGGCGGTCATAGGGAACGTATTCATGACCGCGGCCGACACGGTCATCGTGCCGATGGCCGATTGGCTGGGCCTCGGGGCGGAGGCTCGGATCAATACGCCATCCACCGTAGGAGAGAATTGGCGCTGGCGTATGGAGAGCTCTGCCTTTGATAAGAGACTTATACGAAGGATGAGAAGGATCGCTGAGCTTTACGGCAGGCTGTGACCTGCGAAGGACTTTACGGAGAAGCATAGATGAAAAGATTTATATCATGGAATGTAAACGGCCTTCGCGCCGTGATGAATAAAGGCTTCGAGGACTTTTTTAGGGAGATCGACGCGGACGCCTTCTGCCTTCAGGAGACAAAGCTTCAGGCGGGGCAGTTCGATACGGAGTTTGAGGGGTATCATTCATACTGGGACTATGCTGATAAGAAGGGCTACTCGGGAACGGCGATATTCGTGAAAGAGGAGCCTCTCGATGTCAGGCTCGGTATGCCCTATGAGGAGCATAACAAGGAGGGCAGAGTGGTCTGCCTCGAATACGAGGACTTTTTTTTGATGACGGTCTACACGCCCAATTCGCAAAATGAACTCCAAAGGCTCGATTATCGCATGGAATGGGAGGATCGCTTTCTTGAGTACGCCAGGTCACTCGCCGCTAAAAAGCCCCTCATATTCTGTGGGGATCTCAATGTGGCGCACGAGCCTATCGACCTGAAAAACGATAAGACCAATCATAAAAACGCGGGGTTTACGGACGAGGAACGCTCAAAGATAGAGAGGCTCTTGTGCAGCGGCTTTACCGATACCTTCCGCTACCTTTATCCTGATAAGGAACGATACAGCTGGTGGTCCTACCGCATGAACGCGAGAGCGAAAGATGTGGGCTGGCGTATAGATTATTTCATAGTATCGGACGATATAAAAGACAAGGTCAAAGACTCAATTATCCATACCGAGATCTTAGGTTCAGATCATGCGCCGATAGAGCTTCAGATAGATATTTAAAAGCGCGGGGCTAAAGCGCCCATCGACAAAAAACAGCATAAAACAGCCCAAGCGCTTTTTGATCGTACATCTCCATCACCTGAGGGATCGATCCTCTCGCTTTGGAGATACTGAGATCAAGGCATATCACGTTGACCTTCGTCAAAATGTGCCGCCCTACATTGAAAAAACTTGACGAATGCCCGGATCGATGTTATCCTATCGACATCAATCAAATATGGCAAACCGATGACAGAGAGTAAGTAGGTCATGTAGCTGTTTTCATTTGAGGGCAGTTTTAAATCGAAGTAAGAGAGAGTCGCCGACGGTGTGATGGCGATACGGAGGGCTTGGCCGAATGGACTCTGGAGGGCGCTTCGGAATAAAATAGTATGGAGCGACGAAATCCGTATTCGTTAAAGGACGGCATATATGATGGTATATGGATGAGAGGGCCGTAAGGCTAAAGCGGGTGGTACCGCGGATATTCATTTTATGATTATTCGTCCCGAACAGGAGCTTTCCTGTTCGGGATATTTTTATTTACAAAGTTTGTCAGTTTGATTGCAGAAAGAAAAGAAAAGATAAGAAAAGGAGAAAAAGCATGAAAAAGACGGTTAGACTGACAAGCTTCACCACCAAAAACATTATAAAGAGCGCGGCGGCGGCTCTCATAGCGCTCTCGATCCTAACGGGTTGCTCATCCTCATCGGATACTGCGGCGACAGAAGCAGAGACGGAGGCTGTGGCCGAGGCTGCTTCGGGGGTGGAAAGCACGAACTCGGAAAGCGAGGAGACCGAGGACGGGGCTTCGGAGCTTTATGAGGGCAGCTTCAGCATTGGCATTGGGCAGTACGCGGAGCACGGGTCTCTTGATAACTGCCGTGAGGGCTTCCTTCAGGGCCTTGCTGAGGAAGGCATAGTGGAGGGTGAGAACCTCACAGTCACCTACTCAAACGCCAACTCGGACGGCAGCATTGCCACTCAGATAGCTCAGAGTTTTTTGGGAGGCGATGTGGATATGATATGCGCGATAGCTACTCCGATGGCACAGTCAGCTTACGCGGCCGCTAGAGGAACGGACATCCCGGTCATATATACGGCGGTCACAGATCCGGTGGCGGCGGAGCTCGCGCTCGAGGAAGGAACGCCTGTCGGGAATATAACAGGCACCTCGGATAAGCTTCCAGTATCGGAGCAGCTCGAGATGATAAGGGCTATCCTCCCCGACGCGGTGACCCTGGGTATCATGTACACGACCTCCGAGGTCAATTCGGAATCGTCTGTAGCGGAATATAAGGAGCTGGCTTCGGACTACGGATTTGAGATCTACGAGCTTGGCATAGCGACTCAGGCGGATATAGCTGTAGCGGCGGATACTATGCTCGCCAATGTGGACTGTATCACTATGATAACGGACAATACCGTAGTGGCCTCTCTTCCCGTTATCCTTGAAAAGGCGAACGCTCTCGGCACGCCGGTATTCGGATCCGAGATCGAGCAGGTAAAGATCGGCTGTCTCGCGGCCATGGGGCTCGATTATATAGAGCTCGGGAAACAGACAGGGCATATGGCGGCTAAGGTGCTGAAGGGCGAAGCCACGGCTTCGGAGATGAACTATGAGATCATAGAGGAGGCCAGCTTCTACGGCAATATGGCTGTAGCGGAGGCCCTCGGGATAGAGCTCCCGGCGGAGTTTACCGAAAACGGAGAGCTGTTTGACAGCATCTTAGAGTAACGAAAACAGGAGCGGCAGAGGAAACAAGGATGAGCAATGTGATAATAGGAGTATTTGAGGAGGGGCTTGTATTCGCGATACTTTCGTTCGGTATATATATCACATATACGATACTCGATTTCCCGGATCTTTCCGTAGACGGCACTTATCCGCTCGGAGCGGCCGTGACGGCGGCCGTGATAGCGTGGGGAGCAGACCCGCTCCTTGCGCTTCCGCTCTCTTTTATAGCAGGCGCGCTGGCGGGCGTCGTGACAGGGCTCATCCATGTGAAGCTCCATGTGAGAGATCTGCTCTCAGGCATAATAGTGAGCACAGGGCTCTATTCGATAAACCTGCGTATCGCGGGAAAGTCGAATCTGCCGATATTCTCAAAGGACAGCATCTTCTCTAACGGGATCGTGGACAGCATATTTTTGGAAGCGCTCTCCGGCTATTCGAACCTTATCATCCTGTTCGTTATAGTGTTCGTCCTTAAGATCCTCCTTGACGCCTACATGAATACCCGGTCTGGGTATCTGCTCCGCGCGGTCGGGAGCAATAGGACTTTGGTCACAGCCCTCGCTAAGAGCGAAGGCCTTGTAAAGATAGTGGGACTCGCGCTCGCGAACGGCTTTGCCGCCTTTGCGGGAGGTATAATGGCTCAGAAGCAGGGATATTTCGAACTTTCCATGGGCACGGGCATGATGGTCATCGGGCTTGCGAACGTTATCATTGGCACCAAGCTCCTTAAGCGCCTGAGCTTTGTGAAGGCGACTTCAGCCGTTATCTTCGGCGCGATCGTCTACAGGGCCTGTGTGGCCGCAGCGCTGAACGCGGGCCTGCAGGCGGGCGACATGAAGCTCATCACGGCGATATTGTTCCTGGTCATACTTGCCGTAAGCAACTTGGGAAAGAAACATAGGAAAGCACAGCACAAAGCTAAGAGGTAGCTCATGTTAAGCCTGAAAGGTATAAATAAATATTATGATCCGGGAACGGTCAACGAGCTGTGTCTGTTCGAGGGCTACGATCTGGATATAGGGGAGGGAGAGTTCGTCTCCATCGTGGGATTGAACGGCTCAGGCAAGACCAGTATGCTCAATATCATCTGCGGCAGCTTACCGGTAGATTCCGGGGAGATATATTATAGACGGAAAAATATCACGCATATGCCGGAGTATAAGCGAGCTTCATTCATCGGAAGGGTCTATCAAAACCCTGCGCTCGGCACCTGCCCGGATATGACGATATTGGAAAATATGGCGCTTGCCGACACCAAGGGAAAGCGTTTCGACCTAAGGCCCGGTACAGATAAGAGCCGTCTAAATCGTTATAGAGAGTACCTGTCGGGACTGGAGCTTGGCCTTGAAAACAAGCTCTACGTCAAGGTAGGCTCACTTTCCGGAGGACAGCGACAGGCTATGGCGTTGCTCATGTCCACCATGACGGATATAGATCTTCTTATACTGGACGAGCACACGGCGGCTCTCGATCCCAAGACCGCAGATCTCATCATGGAACTTACGCAGAAACTTGTGAAGGAAAAGCATATCACCACGCTCATGGTGACCCATGATCTTCGATACGCGGCGGAATACGGGGACCGGATAATAATGATGCACGAGGGTAAAAACGTCATCGATGAACGCGGCGAAAAGAAAGCAGAGCTTAGCGTGGATAAGCTCCTCCAAAAGTTCACGGAGATCTCCGTGGAGTGCGGAGATCAAACCATGACGAGGCACCGTGACTTATAGTATCGGAGCTTTGACCTTTCAGCCGCTCACGTAGCCGCTCTAGGGCTTTAAAAGGCCGTGGAGCGGCTTTTTACATAGTGGTAAAGCGTCTTTACACCGAAACCTGTCCCGCCCTCGGGCTGTCCATCCGAGGCCCTGTTTGTAAAGGGCATAGCTCCGAAATCTATATGGAGGAAAGGGACGTCCTCATGGAAGGCTTCGAGGAAGAACCCGGCCAAGATACCACTCGGGCCTCCGGCAGGAGCGTTATCAAGGTCGGCATACGGAGATTTAAGGAGATTTTTATATTCCGGGAAATACGGAAGCTCCGCGTACTTTTCTCCGGTCATCGGAGTGAGCTCCTTAAGGCGCGCGTAGATCTTTGGGTCTGTAGCGAGCGCGGCGGCGCAGACTGTGCCGAAGAAGTTGCATACGCTTCCCGTAAGCCCGGCTACTTCAAGGAGCTCCGAGGGGTGAAAGTTTCGTATACAGTAGGTCATGGCGTCAGCCATGGTCAGACGGCCTTCGGCGTCGGTGTTTCTAACAAATACAGTCCGACCGCTCATAGAGCGCAGTACATCGCCGTTACGGTAGCTTTCGGCGTCCACCATATTTTCGCAGGCGGCTACGGCTGCGACTACGTTTTTGGGAAGCTTTTGCCTCGAGATAGCACACATGGCGCCTATCACGGCGGCCGCGCCGTTCATATCGAAGCGCATGGACTCCATACTGCTGGTCTTTATGGAGAGACCGCCGCTGTCGTAGGTGATACCCTTGCCCACGAGGGCTATGGGAGCTTCATTCTCTGCTCCTCCGTTCCAGCGCATAACTATAAAGCAAGGCGAAAGGGAACTGCCCTTAGCCACCGCGAGGAAAAGTCCCATTCCGAGATCCTCGCAGGCTTTTCTATCTAAAAGCTCTACGGAAAAGCCCCATTTTTTTCCGAGCTCCTGACATCTGTGTCCCATATCTGAGGGCGTGAGGACGTCGGCCAGCTCATTGACCAGATCTCGGGCCGTGCATATGCTCTCCGCGAGTACAAGACCCTCTTTGAGCGCGGGCTTTATATCTCTGTCAGTAAGGATGGTCACGAAGCGGTCGTAGGAGGGCTTTTTCTCAGAGAGATATTTATCGAATGAGTACTCGCTGAGAGGAAGCGTGCAGGCGATCTGCTCTATGAGCTCGTCTTCTTCGGAAAAGGTCAAAAGCTCCGATCTGTCGATCAAGACCTCTTTGGCGGAGATCTCATTGAGCGCTGTGCCGATCGCAGAGATCGCGGCCCTGAATTCATCAAAGGGGGTTTCGTGGCCGCTGTCAAAGCCCATAAGTAAAAGTGTAGTGAATCCTCCGTTAAAGGGCAGTCTCAACATCCTCATTTGTCTGTGCTTAAGTTTCAGCTCGTCGTCTCTATATATCGAGATATACGCATCCCAAAGCGAGGGATCGGATAAGGACACCGGCTCATCGGCTTTAAGGAAACGGATGACGGCATCGGGACAGCCTGAGGCAAAAGTCGCGGTATCAAATCTCATAAAAGCTCCTATTCTGTGGCAAAGTCAGTGTAATATTCATTGTAAGATATGTAATAGAAAAAAAGAAACCGTTTTTTGAGGGACTTAAACAAACAGAGCGCTCTTGATCTCTTGTAATTTTTAAAAATCGTAGTTTTTCCCGTATCCGAAAGAGGCTGAAGCCGATATTCTGGCGAAGCTTCCGGATCATGAAGGTCGATTGAAAAAGAAGATTCCATTTTTTTAAACAAATGAAGAAAAGGCTTGCGATCCGCTGCGCTTTCCTGTATGATTAAGTAGTTTTTGTATACGCACATGTGGGTGGCAAGATTCCTCTCGTTTTGTTTTGATTTTCCGGAAAAGGGGGCTTGACAGACAGTGCTTCTCCGCAATATACTTACGACAGACAGACAGACAGACAGACAGACAGACAGACAGACAGGATGAGTCTGTCCTTTTGTGTTACCCAACTCTATATCTGTATCGGTTCTAAGGGCGTGTCGCGTCCACGGTTTTCCATGGTCGTGACACGCCCTTTTCCATGTTTTGCGGCAAGCTCTATCCGCCCGGAAACTTGCGGATCTATTTATTGAGTATCGATGGAGAGATCGAGAGCCTATTTTAGAGGGAGAGCGGATATGAATATGAAGATCATAGCCCAGGAGGGAGAACGTTCGCCGAAAGAAGAGCCGGAAACCGCCGGGATCCAGATCCAACAGGAGCAGTTAGTGTATGAATGCCTGCAATGGACCCATGCCGACCCGGACCCCAACAAGGCACTTGACCGGCTGCTGGCCTTTATGGGCGAGCGGTTCGGCTGCCAGCGGACGTATATTTTTGAACAGAACGCAGCGGGCAGATATGACAACACCTATGAGTGGTGTGCCACTGACGCGGTCCCTCAGAAGGAGCTGCTCCAGGACGAGGATGAGAAGGGGATGGACTGGTGGTTTGACGCCTTTCAACAGGGGCATGAGGTGATCATCCGGGACATAGAGGATATCCGAAAGGATCGCCCCACAGCCTATGCCGTCCTCCAGGCCCAGAGCATCCGCTCATTGGTGGTGGCGGGCCTGTGGGACCACGACCGGCAGATAGGCTTTTTCGGAGCGGACGATCCCCGGCC
>CAZQFD010000043.1:0-8646 GCA_964592535.1 uncultured Lachnospiraceae bacterium
CTGAGCTTATCATAGAGCGTATAAATAGCAAAAATGAACTTATAAATCGTGAGATAAGATTCCCCACGAAGTTCATAGCCGGCAACAGTACAAGACCTCTTTGATGTTGGACCGGGCGACGGCAAATAGTTTCAAGCAGATAAGTCTCTGCTTTGCCAAATAATATCCGGGCCTGCGAACAGGCCCGGCGGATACGGTCTTATTCGTTTTTATAAAAGTCTTGTCATGCTCTTTAGGCTTACGCCGAGCGTCGAAAGGTTGTGCAGGAGAGCGGAGCTTGATGGCGCGATCACGCCAAGAGCCCCAAATCCTATCAAGGAACCGTTGAAGCCTATTATGGATCGGTAATTGCTATCTATCCTCTGCATGAGCTTCATCGCAAGGATCCTCAGCTCTACCAGAGCATGAAGGTCATCCTCGACTATGGTGATGTCCGCTATCTCTCTCGCTATGGCAGCTCCGTCGCTCACGGCTATGCCGACGTCCGCCTCTGAGAGCGCCGGGGAATCGTTTATCCCGTCGCCTATCATTATCACCTTATGACCTTTTTCTTTTTCGGCCTTTACGAAAGCCGCTTTATCCTCGGGCAACACCTCCGCCCGGTAGGCGTCTACTCCCACTTCTTCAGCTATTGACGCCGCAGTACGCTCGCTGTCTCCCGTCAACATCACGAGCTCCTTTAGGCCTAAAGTCCTTAGCTCATCGAGCGTAGCCTTAGCCTCCTTTTTGAGTGGATCGTAGATACAGATGACCGCCGCCAGTTTTCCTCCCACAGCCAGATAAAGGTGGCTGTATTTTGCGGGGAGCTCGGTGAAGCGTTTTTTATCTTCTTCTATCACCTCACATCCCTCATCTTCAAAGAGGAAGTGATGGCTTCCGATGGTGACTCTTTCATCGTTTACCATGCTCGCGATACCGTGGGCCACGATATATTCCACTTTGGAATGGAGCTCGTCGTGCTGGAGGCCTCTCTTCTTCGCCGCTTCTACTACGGCGTTTGCCATAGAGTGAGGAAAGTGCTCCTCCAGACAAGCTGCCAATCTCAACATCTCCACGGGATCCTTACCGTCGAACGGTATCACATCTACCACCTCGGGGCTCGCATAAGTCAGCGTGCCTGTCTTATCAAAAACTATCGTATCGGCCGTGGCAACAGCTTCGAGGTATTTACCGCCCTTTACAAGTATGTGGTGATCCCCGGCCTCTCTCATGGCGGAGAGCACGGAGAGCGGCACCGAAAGCTTCAACGCGCATGAAAAATCGACCATAAGGACGGACAGCGCCCTTACTGCATTGCGCGTGAGCCCATAGACCAGCGCGCTTCCGACCAATGTATACGGCACGAGCTTGTCCGCCATCCTAAGCGCTCTGTTCTCAGCCTTGGACTTTAGTTTCTCGGACTGCTCTATCATCGAGACTATCCTGTCGTAGCGATTCTCGCCCTTTAGATGTTTCACTCTTACGGCGCACTCGCCTTCTTCTATCACAGTACCCGCGTAGACTGTGGAGCCTTCCAATCTTGCCACAGGTATAGATTCTCCCGTGAGAGAGGACTGATTGACCGTCACGTCGCCTCTTATGACCGTGCCGTCAAACGGTATGAGACCGCCCGTGCGCACTATCACGATGTCACCCTCTTTTACCTTGTCAGAGCTTACCAGCACCTCGCCGTCCGGCGTATCGATCCATACCCTGTCTACATTCAGCGCCATGCTCTTCGCCAGGTCATTGGCCGATCTTTTATGTGTCCACTCCTCGAGCAGCTCACCAAGCTTAAGAAGGAACATGACCGATCCCGCGGTGTCGTAGTCTCCGCGACCCACGGATATACCTATGGAGATCGCGTCCAGCAGTTCGGCATGAAGCTTGCGCCTAAGTATACACTTTATCCCTTTCCACACGAAGGGCGCTGCGCTTATCGTGTACCACGCAGCCCTCAGCGCAGGAGGCAAAAAGACAGATCTCACTCCGCGCCAGAACACCAAGCCTACCAGCTTCTCCTCGTAGGTCCTTCTGAGGACGCGTTCGGGCGATCCGTCGTCCGCATCCTTTTGTACATCTGATAAAGACAGCCCCTTAAGTTCAGCCAGCAATCTATCTCTGCCGCCGTTATCATTTTTATATCTTATTATCGCGCAGCAGGTGCGCTCATGCACCGTGGCTTTTTCCACATACTCGCGGTCCCCGAGCCACATCTCGAGCGCGTCGGCCTCCGGAAGGCTCATACTCCCGATATCAAAGCCCACACGTAGCCTGCCTCTGCTCTCATGCTTTATGATATATCTCATGTTTCTATGCTCTCTGCCGCCCAAAAAGTCCTATGAGGTCTTCAACCTGTCATAGGTTTAGGCTGTGTTACGGCTTTATAGGGAACACAGGCTCACGATCCTCAAAACCTTTTTTAGCGGCAAATGGGGCTGTCCTTACAGCCCCATCCTCATCTTATCTTTAATTATCAGTCCTCGGCCTTTTCTTCTTCTGCCGTTTCACAACAACAGCAAACCTCGGTCTCCTCACGTTTCTCGTTTAGGTCTTTCGCGGAAGCGAGTATGTCGTCCGCATTCTCCTGTACCTCTGTCGCTGTCTTCATCACATAGTCCTTAGCCCTTAATCCGGCTGCCGTCACATGGATATAGGCATTTTTAGCGTCCCTAGAAGTAAGGAGCTTTATGCCGATAGACCCGAAAAGCGTTCCGCCTATGAACAATGCTATCTTTTTATATACGTCTTTCATTTTCTTTTCCTCCTCTTTTTCGACGGTTAGCCAAATATATCCATCGCCCGATCGCGTCATAGGACAAGCCCTAAATGCGGTCTAACGCAAAATATGATCGCTTATGCTTAAGCCTGTATAAATAGCCATAACCATACAAACCACCGCAGCATACGCCCAAGATCTATGCTGCTTCATACGGCCTTTTTCCCTTTCCCGATGTGGCTCGTAAGCCTTGTCTATAAGGAGCCTGTGTCGACCCATCGGCTGTTCTTATGTCTAAATATATAAATTAAACTATATCACTTGACGCATTGAAATTCAAGGTCCCAGCAAGATCGTTCAGCTTTTTGAACATTATTTAACGATGGCCTACGGCCTTCAGCGTTACGGGATCGTCTTTTTCCTTTTCGTCTTTACTATACCGAGCGCGCATAGCAGGATAAGTATCACAAGGCAGGCCCCGAAGATCGCGGCTATATATATCGCTGTATCGCAGAAAAAACCCTCGGGCACGATATTTATCAGCATATCTACATTCCCGTCCAATATCCATAGATCGTTATCGAAAAAGATATGGTGGAATGTCGTAAAGGCGGCGGTAAAATCTCTCGATATGGCGATCAGCAAGACCGCAAGCCCTAAAAATAATATACCAGTCCCGATAAGGATCGATCTCGCGAGCCGATATATGAAGCTCCTAAGCCCTTTTTCTAAAAAAGCCATAAGGATCAGGCCGATCATGCAGACGGCCAAAAGGACTGTCCTAAGGCGCATAGCACCTATAAAGAGCTCTCTCACATCTTCCATATGCAGGATCTCACGCTCCGAGAAGAATCCTCGTCGCTCGCCTCCCATCGTGACTTCTATCTGGAGCTCGTCGTAGCCTTCATCGCCTCTCAGATAGCGCATCATATGCTCTGTCACCGCCATAAGGCTGTCGTCCCCATCCATGCTCATCGCCGGAAGGGATGAGAGCACATCGTATTTTTCATATTCTCTCTCAAAATATCCCGGGATATGGTAGCAGACTATCTCTATCGACGTGATCAAAAGGGCGAATAAAAAGCAAAAAGCAAATATCACGCCTAAAAATCCCGAAACTATCCCGACAGATCTTTTTCCCATCAACACTCCTTTTATCTGCTAAGTGGTATAAAAGCAAAAAGCCGGCGTCATACCGGCCTTCTGAGGTCTACATTCCCAAGGAGCCATATCCTGGCTTTTACCCGTCTTCCGCAAAGAGGCTCTCCTAAAAGATCCTGTTTCCTTATACAGAGCTTCAACATCACCTCATTGCTCTCGAGCGACAAGAGCCACAGATCCTCTCCCGTATAACGGTTCTTAGTCTCCTCGACGCTCATTATCTCTCCGATGACGGAATATTGATCGCATTCTATACCGCTCGGTATGAAGCTCTGTTCTACGACTGAATAGAGATCCTCGGTCTGTATACGCCCCGCGGCTTCATTATATATATCCATATCCGAAGCCGTGAGCGTCTCCATTGCCTCGGTATCCCCGTGCATAGCCGCCTCATAGAGCCGTTCTTTCTCGTTGCGCCCCATCATGAACGTTGCGTCGGCTGCCTTTGTCCTTATGACAGGGAGGAGCACCACTCCGTCATTCGCGAAGGCCGTCAGTGCCGTACCTCTGAAATCCGTCTCGGGGGCGAGCCTCAGATAGCTCTTATAGGCAAGCGAAAACTGTACGAAAAATATCAGAGAGACACCTATCTTGTATTCATCTATGAGTCCCGCATAGGAATCATTGACCGTATGCCGCTCAAGCGCGCAAGGCTCCTCGGACGTATAGTCTCTCGCATCAAAAAAAGGGTAGCTGTATTTGATCTGCTCGGTCCCATCAGGGTATGTTACCGTCACAGCGGCAAGTCCCACATGCTCCGCACAGAAAAGTACATATTCGGTCTCGATACTGCCGTCGCCGTTATAGAGGACGGTCACGGCATTGGACTCCTTTATGACCTCATTTTTTAAAAAATCATAGACGTCGGTCTCCGCGCACAGCGCACCAAAACCTGCCGCCTTAAGGAATTTATTCATATCGGCCCTCTTTTAAGAAAGGACAGCAAGAGCTGCCCCCTTCCGCGGTCTCTGTCACACCGCCCTGAGTTTAAATCTCATGGCTGCTTTCTCGGAATCTATCAGTTCTATCTCGCCCCCGATAGCCGCGATCTTCTTTTCAAAATTCTCATAGCCTCGCTGGATATATCCCACCTCATCTACGATCGTATAACCGTCGGCGCACAGAGCGGCTATCACGAGCGCCGCTCCGGCTCTCAGATCCGGCGCGCTCACCGTGGCCCCTGAAAGGCTTCTGATACCGTCTACTACCGCCACGTTGCCTTCTACTTTTATGTTTCCTCCCATACGGGCAAGCTCGTCTACATATTTGAAACGGTTCTCGAATATACTTTCCGTCACCATACTGGTACCCTCCGCAAAAGAGAGCACCACAGCCATCTGCGGCTGCATATCCGTAGGAAACCCGGGATAGGGAAGTGTCTTTATGTCCGTATGACGCTGTATCTTCGCCCCGATGACCCTTACATCCTCATCGTATTCTATCACTTCATTTCCCATCTCTATGAGCTTAGCCGTGATGGCTTCTAAATGCTTCGGGATGACATTTCGGATGAGCACATCGCCCCGCGTCGCCGCTGCCATGCACATGAACGTGCCGGCCTCTATCTGATCTGGGATTATGGCATACTCGGTGCCGTGCAGTTTTTCTACGCCTCTGACTCTGATGGTGTCGGTACCCGCGCCACGGATATCCGCTCCCATACTGTTTAAGAAGTTTGCCACATCTACTATGTGCGGCTCCTTCGCAGCGTTCTCTATAACGGTCCTGCCCCCGGCCAATACTGCCGCCAGCATCACATTTATCGTCGCTCCGACGGACACCACATCGAAATAAATATGCGCCGCCCGAAGCGCCTCAGTTTTTGCGATGACGGCTCCTTGCTCTATACGCACCTCCGCGCCCAGTGCTCTAAAGCCCTTTATATGCTGATCGATAGGCCTAGAGCCGATATTGCAGCCGCCGGGGAGCGGCACTCTGGCGTATCTGTATTTTCCGAGCAAAGCCCCGATGAAATAGTATGACGCCCTGATACGTCTTATATATTCATCCTCTACGGAGATCTCTTTGATACTGCTCCCATTGATGACGACCGTGTGCCTGTCGGGCCTTCTGACCTCGGCGCCAATCTCGATGATGGCTTCGAGCATTACATTTATATCCTTGACATCGGGCAAGTTTTCGACGATCACATCTTCATCAGACATGACTGCCGCCGCCAATATGCCTAAGGCCGCATTTTTTGCCCCGCTTATCGTGACCTCTCCTCTAAGCGGGACGCCGCCCTTTATTATATACTGCTCCATGTGTATCCTCGGTTCGTGTTCTCGGTCAAAAAAGAGCATCACCGTACTGTGTGCTCTTTTTATTACCGACGTTATATCATATTTTCACCTCTTTGTAAAGGCAGGCTAGGATGTCAAAGATCGACGACATGTATAGGCGAATATTTATGCCCACATACTGACGCCGCAGACCGAGAGCGAAGCTCCTACCGCTCAATCCGCCTTCGATCTCTTTACCAGCTTTGCGGCCTCGGAAAGGCTTATGTCTTTTTCCTTAGCTATGCGCGCGAGATCTTCATACTCGAATTTGCTCCTGCTTATACCGTAGCCCTCCGAACGTTTTTCCCGCACTATACCGTACGGCGTCTCAAGCTCATCTATCTCCCTGTCCAATATATAGCGGCGGTATCTGTTTTCCCTTATACCTATGGTCGTTGTATGCTTAAAGAGGAGCTTTATCATGGCGTCCCGCTGCTCCTCTTGACACATGAGCCTTAATAGGGTGCCCGGGCGAGACTTCTTCATATTTATAGGCAGGGTATATACGTCCAATGCGCCCCCTTCCAGCAGCCTCTCCATAGCGAAACCTATCGCCTCCGCGGTCATATCGTCTATATTGCAGGAGAGCTCCAGCACCTCGTCCTCGGCTTTGCTCTGCCCGCCCTCACCGATCATGGCTCTCACGCAGTTTGCCGCCTCGAAATCCTTCTTTCCCATGCCATAACCTATGCTCTCCACCTTCATCGGCGGCATGGCTCCATATCCGGTAGCGAAATACTTTAAAAGCGCTGCGCCCGTAGGCGTACATAATTCTCCCTTTATCTCGCCACCATATATGGGCACGTCTTTAAGGATATAGGCTGTGGCGGGCGCGGGCACCGGCAATATGCCGTGCGCACAATGTACCTGTCCGCTCCCAACGTGTATGGGCGACACTATCACCTTTTTAGGAGCGAGCTTATCCATGATAAGGCAGACTGCCGCAACATCCGCCACCGCGTCAAGCGTCCCTACCTCGTGAAAATGTATCTCGGTAATGGGCGCACCGTGAACATGGCTCTCCGCTTCCGCTATAAGTCCGAATACCGAAAGTACATCGTCCTGCACCTTCTTCGGAAGCTTAAGATGATCTCTTACTATATGCTCTATATCATGCAGTCCGTGATGTTCATGGCTGTGTCCGTGTTCATGTGTATGAGCATGGTCTTCGTCATGACCATCACTATGTGCGTGGGTGTGATATTCTCGATAGTCATTTCCATGGTCATGATCTTGTTCATGCGTATGGTCGTGTTCGTGATGATGTTCGTGACCTTTTTCATGAGCGTGAGAGTGCTCATGCTCATGCACACCCGCGTCCTCGCTCTCTTCTTCCTTCCCATTTACCGTCACACGCATATGAGTGCCGTTTATCCCGCATTTTGACACGGTCTCACGCTCAAAGCGCACGTCCGGTATACCGAGCGCGTTCAGTTCCCCTATCATCTTATCGGGATCGGGAAGCAGCTCCAAAAGCGCCGCCGTAAGCATATCTCCCGCGGCTCCCATCCCACAGTCCAGATATAATGTCCTCATCGTCTATCCTCCGTCTTTACCAGATCCCTCGGATCTTTTTTGATTACGTGCGTGTCTCATCCCTTTTTATCCATGTGATTTATCATATTGGCGAGATAACCCGCGCCGAAGCCGTTATCGATATTCACGACGCAGACTCCGCTCGCGCAGCTATTGAGCATGGAAAGGAGGGCTGACAGACCGCCGAAGGAGGCTCCGTAACCCACGCTCGTAGGCACCGCTATGACGGGACAGTCCGCAAGACCGCCTATCACGCTTGCGAGCGCTCCCTCCATACCCGCTATGGCGATGATGACCGAGGCACTCATTATATCTTCAAGATGAGAGAGCACCCTGTGAAGTCCCGCTACCCCTACGTCATAGAGGCGCTGTACCTCGTTGCCCAATACTTCCGCCGTGAGAGCCGCTTCCTCCGCCACTGGTATGTCGCTCGTCCCGCCTGTGGCTACCACTATCCTGCCGAGCCCATCAGGCTTGGGGAGGTGGCCGATGACTCCACAACGAGCCTCCTCATGATATATAAGCTCGTGGGCTTTTGATACGGCCTCCGCATCCTCTTTCGAGAGTCTGGTGATGAGGATCGTCTCCTGCCCGTTCTTTTTCATGGTATCCGCGATGCCGCTTATCTGCTCCGACGTCTTTCCCGCACCATATATGACCTCAGCGGCGCCCTGTCTGAGTTTCCTATGCATATCCACTTTGGCATAGCCAATGTCCTCAAACGGCTTAAGCTTTAACTTCAGCAAGGCTTCCTCTACGGATATATCGCCGTCTTTTACCTTGTTCAGTAAGTCTCTTTCATCCATGCCCTCACCTCGTCTCCAGATCCAGCGCCACGCTCTTATAATATCCTCGCAGCTCGCCCAATATATCTTTCCTATGTTCCAATACCTTATAGATCTGCCCCTCAGGGATCTGCAGCCTTGCGTGCCCGTCATCGGAGCGCACCCTGAGATCAGTAAAGCCTAA
>CAZQFD010000044.1:0-8634 GCA_964592535.1 uncultured Lachnospiraceae bacterium
AAAATGGCTAAGGCCAAAGACAACCGAACTCACGATCGCGGAAGGCAAAAGACCAAATCTGTCCCTCAGTCTGCTGAAGATCACGCCTCTATAGAGGAGTTCCTCCATGAAGGACGCTATGATCACCGAGCAGATCAAAAAAGCCGCTATGCTGCCTCCCATCCCATCTGAAAAGATCGACACGCTGACCATATCTGAAGGTATCTCTAAGGCTCCTTCTATGTTTATCCCGGGCGAAAAGAGATCCATCAGAAAGTTCGTAAGTATATTGAACGCTACGGAGGCGCAGAGCGCCGCCGCGACGATAGTCCCTTTATGTCTGAGCTTTATAAAGCTTTTCAAAAAGTCCTCTTTTTTCGTCCAAAGTTTCGCCTCGTCTATATTGAACGTATATCCCGAACGACTCTCAGAGCTGACCTCTACTCGATAGCTCCAGTCCGACCTATAAAAGCCCTTCAAAAACTGCGGAAAAACGATCAGTTCCGCTATGGCGGGTACGATGAGGCCCCGGTCGCTGCTTGCATAATCCGAGACGATCGAATATACAGTGTTTTCGAAGCCTCGCGCGAACAGGATATAAAATATCAAGGTGATCAGCAGCTCTATGAGCACTGCCTCCGCCATATACATGATAAAGGGTAAAAGAGCATTCAGGATAGCTCTCAACGGACTTCGTCTCATATCGCCGCCTCAGATCTCTTGCCCCTTAGATCTATTTTCAGATAGATACAAATATTTCCTTGCCGTATCTCCCAGCGAGATCCCCGAACTCATAGCCATGCGCTGAAGATACCTATGTGCAGTTTCCTCCGTGTAGCCTCTCTGTTCTATAAGGAGGCTCTTCGCTGCGTCTATGGCAAGAGCATCCTCTTCGCTGCGTCCCTTGCCTCCCAAGCGACGAGACTTAGACCGCTGTTTCCTTCGCCTTTCCATAGCATCCTCTAGCTCACTCAGCTTAGAGGCGAATTCCGAATATCTTACAGGTAAGTCTAAAAGCACCATCTTCCCGTAGTCCTCGGTCGCGTCCCGTTTTGAAGGCCGCGAGAGCATGAGCATATCAAAGCCCTCCGGCAGGTTCTCACAAAGCTCTGTACAGAGCATATCGGTGAGCCTGTAGCCACTGATCACGAGTCCGCTCCTCAACTTATCGCAGGCCTCCAGAGCCTTGCTGCCCGATATACACGAATAAGCCACGCGATGACCGCTGTGGCTTAGAAGGTTTCGTATAACATCTGTATCACTGTGTTTATAAAAGCACACAACGATATTTAAAAAGTGCATCGGTGATCTGCGGCTCCGGAAAGGCTGTATCAGTATTTATAAAGGTAACGCTCTACTTCCCAGGGCGACACTTCCTTAACATACTCCGCCCACTCGTGACGTTTCGCTTCCAGGAATTTTTCGTAAATGGTATTTCCAAGGACTTCCTTTATGAATCCGTCTTTTCTATATTCTTCTATGGCCTCCCCCAGATCCTTGGGGAGAGAGCCGCAGCTCGTACCCTCCTCGGCGGGCATCTCCTTAAGCTCAAGCCCTTCAAGGCCTGCGGAAAGTATGAGCGCCAGAGCCAGATACGGGTTACAGGAAGGATCGGGGCTCCTGAGCTCTACCCTCACCTTCTTGGAATCGGTATGGGAGATACGGAGCAGCGAACCCCTGTGCGTACCCGCTGACCAGCTTATATCCACGGGAGCATCATAACCCGGAGTTATCCTTTTATATGAATTTACCAGAGGATTCAGTATCAGAGACATGCCCTTTATATGCCTCAGCACTCCCGCCATGAAATAATAACCGTCCCTCGAGAGCCTGTATCTGTCGTCGGCATCAAAGAAAAGGCTCCGTCCGTTTTCATCATATATGCGCATATATATGTGCATACCGGAGCCGTTTACGCCGGCCTTAGGCTTGGGCATGAAGGTGGCGTACATACCGCTGCGCTTCGCCAACATCTTGATAAGTATCTTGGCCGTGACCAGAGCGTCCGCGCAGGTGATACCCTGTTTTTCTTCAAAGTCTATCTCGTGCTGCCCGGCGGAGGTCTCATGGTGGCTGGAGGCTATCTGATAGCCCATGCCTTCCAGATACATCACCATCTCATTCCGCAAGTTCTCCGAGAAGTCCAACGGAGTGGTGTCAAAGTAGCTCGCGGTCTCATTGTTAAAGGTGGTGGGGTTCCCTTGCTCGTCACAATTGAACAAAAAGAACTCCAGCTCAGGCTTTATGCCGAAGGTATATCCCAGTCCCTCAGCTCGCCTGAGGACTTTTTTTAGTATATAACGGGGATCTCCCGTGAAAGGCCTGCCCTCGTCTCTGTAGAGATCGCAGACGAACCTCCCCGTCCCCCCTTCTCTTCCTGTCAGAGGGAAGATCTCGAAGCTGTCAAGGTCGGGATGAAGGAACATATCCTCCTCATCCTTCCTTATGAAGCCCTCTATCGAGGAGCCGTCGAATACGCATTTTCCGGCCAGTGCCTTTTCCAGCTTGGCCGCCGGTATGGTCACATTTTTCGGCATACCGTACATATCCGTAAATTGCAGCTTCAAAAGCCCTATATCCTCGTCCTTTATTATCTTGAGTATATCCTCTTTAGTATAGCGGCTCATGATCTCCCCTCCGAAGTATCGCCTTATGCTCTGGATGCCAAAGCAGCCTCTAAGGCCTTAGAGTATTGATCGGCACAGGAAGTGCTCCTGTTCCTACACTGGTTACCTTTTAGGATACCGATGATCTCCTCAGCGTCCTTGCCCTCGGTAAGCTTTGAAATGGCTTTAAGGTTGCCGTCGCAGCCGTTCGTAAACTTGGTGTTGTGGATCTTGTTTTCATCGTCCAGATCGAACTCTATGAGACTGGCGCAGATCCCTGAGGGCTTATACTCGTAATGTTTCATCGTAATGACCTCCTTAGTGATATTTTGATGTGTGTCCTATCTCCCCATACGGATCGGGGTTCGGTACTATCTTACAATACTTTCGCTTTTCGCTCAAGTTTTCGTCTTTTAAAGAGATCGATCCGGACAGGCCACTCCCAGAGACCTTATCTTCATGATGTGGGCGCTACCTTCACCGAATGCTTTATTATATACGCGGCGTGATCTCATCAGAGCAAAACAGGTCTTTCGTTTTTGAAACGTTAAAATATTTCATATCGCCCCCCCGTTTAGCGGTATCCCAGCCTTGCTATCAGCCTGTGAGGCAGACATACTATAGCCTCTGTATCAAGGCTTATATATCCGGTGTCCACACATACCTTATCGGAACAGTCCGCCTCCGAGCAGACGACCCCCGCTATACCTTCCGCATCTTCCCGATATTTTATGACATTATACCCCAGAGAGCTCCATACTTCCACACCTTCTTCGGTAAACACGATAAATTCGGTATCGCAGACCTCCGCCCCCTTTAAAAGCTCTTCCTCGCTTTCTGCTTCCTCAAGCAGTTTGAGGGGACAGCTCAGTACGGTCCTATCGTCAATGGTGACTATGATCATGGCCTCAGCTCCATCTTCAGCGGCCGTGCTTCGTAGCTCCCTCATCGAAAAAACGACTATGCATACTATCAGCACAGCCGCGAAAAGTAATACATCATTTCTAAGTTTCGTGTCTATATGTGGCTTTTTATCTTTTTTTTCCATATTCGAGCTCAAAAGCTATGCTCTATCGTCATGACCGCACTCACACCCGTCTTTTCATTAAGCCCGGCCGTGATACGATCCCTTATCCCATCCTCGTCCTTTTTCTCATAGTTCCAGGGGACTACCAGATCGAATACGGCGTTCGGCTCTCCCGAAGCATTTATTATCCTGAGATCGTGAAATTCAAGTCCCTCCGCATCCTCAGCCTCGATAAGCTCCCTAAG
The DNA here is from genome assembly GCA_964592535.1 of uncultured Lachnospiraceae bacterium. Taxonomy (GTDB): domain Bacteria; phylum Bacillota; class Clostridia; order Lachnospirales; family Lachnospiraceae; genus Avilachnospira. The sequence goes on from CAZQFD010000044.1 coordinate 3,858, forward strand.
GGCCTCATATACCACCGCCGTCCGCTCATCATGTATGTCGAGAGGATCCGCGTGGGTCACGAGCTCTACTCCGAACCTCTCTTTTACCGCTTTCTCGATAGCGTCCAGCAACACATGAGAGTCGTTCAGACTCATCTCCACCGGAATCTCCACATGAACGGTAGCATAGCTATGCGAAGGACCGTAGCTATGGACTATGAGATCGTGTATGCCCAACACACCGTCATAGGATCTGATGAACTCAATAAGGTCTTCATATTCCTCGCGTGAGGCAGGTGCACCTATTATCGGAAGGAGCGTGTCTCCGGCTATCTCTATGCCTGTCTTTATGACATAACAGGAGACGATCATCCCCATGAGTCCGTCAATATTCATCCCGAAAAACTTATAGCATAAGAGCGCTATGACCGTTGCCGCCGTAGCCAACATATCCGAGCGCGCGTCCGCTGCCACGGCCAACAGAGCGTTCGACCTGATGAGTTCTCCGAGGCGCCTGTCAAAGGCCGAAAGGAAGGCCTTTCCCAGTATGGAGAGCAGGAGCACGGCGACCGCTATGTAGGAAAAGTTGAGCTCCTCGGGTCTTATAAGTTTCCTTACGGACCTATAGAGCAGCATAAGTCCTACGCAGAGCACCATGACCGAGGTAAAGAGCGCTGTCAGATACTCTATGCGCCCGTGTCCGAAAGGATGTTCCTTATCGGCGGGACGCTGCGCCATCCTCATCCCCACTATCGTTATGAGCGATGAAGCCACATCGGAGAGATTATTGAAGGCGTCGGCTATGACTGAGACCGCTCCCGATATAAAGCCGATGCAAAGCTTACATATAAAAAGCAGTATATTTACAAAGACCCCTACTGCTCCGGAAAGCAAGGCATACCCCGAACGTACCTCGCTCTTTTCGTATGCCTCGCTGTCTTTTTTAAAGCTCTTTATCAGAAAGTCCGTCACCATACCAGAGCTATATCTGTCCCTTTATATTTATTTATAAAAAGCCTTATAAGCCTTATATGTATAATACACATCCAGCTTCGCCGTTATCTCGAAAGGCGCGTGCATACTGAGCACGGCTACGCCGAGATCCACGGTATCCACGTCTCTGTTGCCCATGAACATGGCGATGGTGCCCCCGCCGCCCTCGTCTACTTTTCCGAGCTCTCCGGCCTGCCAGATAACTCCGTCCTCCTCCATGAAGGAGATGAACCTAGCCATAGTCTCAGCTGAGGCGTCATTGGAGCCTGCTTTTCCTCTCGAACCTGTGTATTTTGTAAGGACAGGACCGTGATTTATGAAGCTTGAGTTATTTTTTTCGAACGCATCCGAAAAAGTAGGGTCATAAGCCGCATTCACGTCTGAGGATAGGCATATGGAATTTTTATATACGTCCCTGAGACGTGTACCGCTCTTTTCACAGAGATCCTCCATGAAATGATCCAGCATACGGGAAGCCATGCCCGTGTTACCGTCAGATCCCACCTCTTCTTTATCCGTAAATACAGTCACGGTCGTATACTCCGGCTCTTTCACGGCGACAGCTGCCATGAGCGCGGTATATACACATACCCTGTCATCCTGTCCGTAAGCGCCTATGAGCGAACGGTCAAATCCTATATCCGTAGCTTTGAGCGCCGGAACGAATTCTATCTCGGCGCGCAGGAAGTCCTCCTCAGTCATTCCGAACTTCTCATTCAGCAGCTTGAGCGCCATGAGCTTCATCTGATCCTTATAGCCGTCCTCGAGATAAGGTATACTGCCGACTATGATATTGAGTTCCTCACCGCGAAGGCCGTCTCTTAATTTCCTCTCCTGCTGTTTAGCGGCAAGGTGTATCAAGAGATCCGATATGACGAAGCAGGGCTCTCCCTCCTTCTCCCCTACGGACACATCTATCACACTGCCGTCCTTAAGCACTATGGTGCCATGCATGGCGAGCGGTGTAGTGCCCCACTGATACTTTTTGATCCCACCGTAGTAATGCGTCTTGAAAAAGGCGATCTCGTCCTGCTCATAAAGCGGGAAAGGTTTCAGGTCGAGCCTGGGGCTGTCTATATGGGCGATATTGAACCGTACGCCTTCCGAAAGAGGCCTGGCTCCCCTGGTCATAAGTATCAATGCCTTTCCGCGGTTATTATAATAGGCTCTGTCGCCGCATTTATATTCCGCGTCACGGTCAAATTCCGTATATCCGGCTTCTTTTACGATCCTGAGCGCCTCTCTCACACATTCGCGCTCGGTCTTTCCCTTATCGAGGAAGTCTTTATATCCCTCGCAAAACTTTTCGGCCTCTTTTATATGCTCGGGATGCTCCTTTCCGATATGGGAAAAGTTGAAAACGAGCTCATCCGAGATCTTTTTCTCTTCGCTTTTCTTGGTCATGTTCCCTCCTTCACGTCATCCCGCCGGAAACTCGTCCGGCTCTTTTTTATCAAAGCTTCAGCATGAGCTCTTGGCTCCTCTTGATGAACTCGTTCATCTCGTCCGCGGAAAGGGCATTGGCCTGGATAAGGGCCATGTCATAGAGCTGGCATACCACTTTATCTCTCAGATCCTTGTCGCTGTCGAAGCCTCCCTCGCAGAGCCTTTCGACAAGGGAGTTTCCGATATTCAGCAGAAGGCTCCTGTCCTCTTTTTTCAATTCGCCCATATCCATACCGTAGGCGGCGTACATCTTGGAAAACTCCTGCATACGTCTGCCTTCCTCGGTCATAGTCATCATAGAAGCTACAGACCCATCCTTCAGTCTCTCAACTTTAACATCTAATTTGTCATCTTTCAAGACTGTGCGGAAAAGTTCTGTGAGCTTCTTTCGGCTGTCCTCATCCACCTTGGCCTCTCCGTCCTTGAATTCATCGCCGAGCTCCGCGTCTATGCGTGTGAATCTGAGCTTGTCATTTTTCTGTTCCAGATAGCCTATAAAGGCCGTATCTATCATCTCGGGCAATATAACGGCACTTAGCTTATGCTCCTTGAACATGCGGATATATTGACCCTGCTCTTTTTCATCCGTCACATAGTAGATGATTTTAGCGGGAGTCTCGTCGCCTTCCGTTTCTTCATCATTTTTCGTCTCGTTATCTTCTGGAGCACTCGCTTCGGTCTCAGCTTCAGTCTCCTCGGCCTCGGAGGTATCTGCCTCGGCTTCGGAGACATCCGTCTTTACCTCAGATCCGGCGCTCTCAGCGGGGCCGGCCTCGGAAGCTTTTTCCTCGGCTTCATCCCCTTTTCCGGCCTTATATTCCTCGGCGGTCACATATTTGCCGTCCAGATCCTTAAAGAGCACCCCATCCCTCATCTTGTCGCCGAACTTTTCGTCTCTCATGCAACCGAATTTTATGAACGGCGCGAGATCGTCCCAATACTTCTCGTAGGTCTCCCTGTCGGTCTTGAACATACCGGAAAGCTTGTCAGAGACCTTCTTCGTGATATAGCTCGAGATCTTCTTTACGAAGCCGTCGTTCTGCAACGCGGATCTCGATACATTGAGCGGGAGATCCGGGCAGTCGATAACGCCCTTAAGGAGCATGAGATATTCAGGTATGACCTCTTTTATGTTGTCTGCGATGAATACCTGATCGTTATAAAGCTTTATGACACCTTCATAGTTATCATATTTCAGGTTGATCTTAGGGAAGTACAATATGCCCTTTAAGTTAAAGGGATAGTCCATCTTTAGGTGTATCCAAAAGAGCGGCTCCCTGTAATCATTGAACGCCTTACGATAAAACTCCTTATACTGTTCCTCTGTGACCTTAGAAGGATCCTCATTCCAAAGCGGATTTACATCATTTACGGGCGTATCGGAGACGCTCTTTTCCTCATAGTCAGCCTCATCAGGCTCGCTCTCCCGGCTTTTGTCCTCTTCTTTCCCGTAGTCACCCTTCGCCTCTTTTTCAGCCTTTTCAGCCTCTTCTTTACGCTTCTTTGCGGCTTCTTCTCTTTCCCTGGCCTCTTTCTCCTCGCGTTTTACATCGTGCAGATATATCTCGACGGGCATAAAGGAGCAATATTTCTCAATGACCTCCCGCGCCCTGTATTCGTTGCAGAACTCCAAAGAGTCCTCATTGAGATAGAGTGTGACTACCGTGCCTCGTTCTTGCATTTGTCCCCGGGTCATGGTATACTCCGTGCCGCCTTCCGATTCCCAATATACAGGCTCCGCGCCTTCTTTATAAGAAAGCGTATCTATAGTCACTTTATCGGCTACCATAAAAGCCGAATAAAATCCAAGACCGAAATGTCCTATGATCTGGTCCTCGTTCGCCTTGTCCTTATACTGCCTTAGGAAATCAGTCGCTCCCGAGAACGCCACTTGATCAATATATCTGTCTACCTCTTCAGCCGTCATGCCGAGACCGTTGTCCTTTATGCTGATGGTCTTTTTGTCCGGATCTACGGTCACATCGATCCTATACTTTTCTTCCGCGGGAGCCTCGTATTCTCCTATAAGGCTCAGCTTCTTAAGCTTCGTCACGGCATCACAGCCGTTCGATATGAGTTCACGGTAAAAGATGTCATGATCCTGATAGAGCCATTTCTTTATGATGGGGAAGATATTTTCGCTCTCGATACTGAGCGTCCCCTTCTTTTCTTTGAGTTCCGACATTATATATCCTCCTAAAGTAAAAGCTTTAATGTATCAATACATAGTCCGAGACCGAGAAGTCTTCAGTTTCTATGAGGCCGAAAAGCTACGCGTTTAAAGTCCCGGTATCTATACATTAATTATAAACTTTTGAGGGGCTTTGTCAATAGCACTCGATTTCTTTGAGTGCTAATA
>CAZQFD010000045.1:0-8515 GCA_964592535.1 uncultured Lachnospiraceae bacterium
ACTCAGGGAGGGTATCGAAAAAGGCCGCAAGCTTAAGGGCGAGCACAGCGGGGAGGTCCGTTATGAGCACTCGCACGCGGAAGCTATGAAAGCCGGAGCTCCCGTGATAGATGGATATATAGATGTGAATGATGAGACCCTAGCATTACGCTACCTTTTCGGAGAGAGCTTTAGCCTAAGTGAACTTCCCAAAGAGATCTATGAGCTTGATGGCAAGAGCGGAGAGCTCCGCTTCCTTTACGATGGGTATCCTTTAGGGCTATGTAAACTCGTAAACGGCACGATAAAGAATAAGCTGCCCAAGGGCCTTCGGCGGCTGTCCTAGGATAGGAGCTTATATCTAAGTATATCTAAGTATGAATGAGAACATTGACGAACTTTTAAAAGAGAGTATAAAGACATATCTTACAGCACAGGGCTTTTCGGACATCCTCATCAAGATCTATGAGACGGTGGGCTCCACTCAGGACATAGGAAAAAGGCTCATAGAGGAGGAGGCCCCAGATCGAGCTCTCATCTGCGCCGCCTCTCAGACCGCGGGGCGGGGACGCTACGGAAAGAGTTTTTATTCTCCTAAGGATACGGGCATATATATGAGCCTCGTCCTAAGCATAAAAAGGGAGCTCTCGGATTTTATCGCCATCACCTTTGCCGTGGCTGTGGCGTTAAGAAAGGTCATCGAACGCCATTCTGAGAGCGTTCCGCTCATAAAATGGGTGAATGACATCTGGATAGGGGATAAAAAGGCCGCGGGGATCTTAACGGAGGGCATAAACGACTTAGAGAGCGGCATGCTCTCCTATATCATAATAGGTATAGGTCTCAACTGCTCCACAGAGACGTTCCCCGAGGAGCTTAAGGATATAGCCTGCCGGATAGAGGGCCTAGACATCGGGAGAAACAGGTTCATAGCTGAGATAGTAGCGGAGGTATTTTCGATAGCGGATGAGCTCCTCCATGGCGGCGATAAGGCGAAAAAAGAGCTCCTTAAAGAATATAAAGCTCATTCCCTGATCCTCGGGAGGCGGGTCTATTGGGAGCAGGACGGAAAAAGGTACGAGGGAAAGGCCGTGGATATAAATGACGACGGAAATCTCATAGTGTGTCTTGAGGATGGCCTTGTGACATTGAGCTCCGGAGAGGTCTCCGTAAGGCCAATGTGATCTCATCATATAGCTTGTTTTTGACATGTATTTTTGATAAACTGTAACGCATGAAGCCAAGCGAAAAACTAGAGCTTGAGAGAGAACGCCTAAAACTTATGTACAGCCATGAGGAAGAACTCTATGCCAAAGGATATACCCATGTGCTGGGAGTAGATGAGGTGGGCCGAGGTCCTTTGTGCGGCCCAGTGATGACGGCCTGTTGTGTCCTGAGGCCCGGAGAGGAGATCCTCTATTTAAATGATTCCAAAAAGCTTTCCGAAAAGCGGCGGGAAGCCTTGGCCCCAGAGATAAGGGAAAAGGCCGTGTGTTACGCTTTCGGAAGCGCCTCGCCTGAGGAGATAGACAGGCTGAACATACTGGAAGCCACTAAGATGGCCATGAGAGAGGCCGTTAAAGGCTGTATAGATAAGCTCTCAGATACCTATGAGGGGGAGCTGAGGCCCTATGTATTAGTGGACGGAAACAGGGAGATAGAGGGGCTTGCTTGCCCGCAGAGCTGCATCGTAAAAGGCGATTCGTTCTCTGCCTCCATAGCCGCAGCCTCGATCATAGCAAAGGTGGAACGGGATCATATGATGATAGGATATGATAGCATATATCCCGGCTACGGCTTTGCTAAAAATAAGGGCTACGGCACTAAAGAACATCTGCTGGCTCTAAAGCGTCTGGGGCCGACTCCGATCCACAGGCAAAGCTTCGTGCCCAAGTCTAAGACTGCGGTAGGACGTAAATATGAGGAACTTGCCGCGAAGCTGCTTAAGCTTAACGGCTATGAGCTCATAGAACGAAATTTCCGCGGAAGGCACGGGGAGATAGATCTTATCGCGAAGGACGGAGAAACTCTCTGTTTCATAGAGGTGAAGTTTAGGAGCGATGAGTCGCATGGGCTCCCTTCGGAGGCTGTGGATAAAAAGAAACGCGGACGCATATATAAGACGTCTGAGGAATATATCTTAAAGCTTCGGGAAAGGCCAAAGCTCAGCTTCAAAGGCCTGCGTTTTGACATAGTCGAGATAGAGAAAGATCGTTATCGTATATTGAAGGACGCTTTTTCTGCCCATGATATAAACGGCAGGGTGAGCTATTTTTAAAAAGGAGCAGATCGACATGGGGAAAAATATCATCCTTACGGGAGACAGGCCCACGGGACCTTTGCACATCGGCCATTATGTTGGCTCGCTTAAACGGCGCGTAGCGCTTCAGGAGAGCGGAAAGTTCGACGAGATATATATCCTGATAGCGGACGCTCAGGCTCTCACGGATAACGCGCAGGAGCCCGAGAAGGTCAGAGACAACATCATTCAGGTGACTATAGACTACCTGAGCGCAGGGCTGGATCCTGAAAAGACGACTGTCTGCATCCAATCTCAGCTTCCGGCTCTTTATGAGCTGACCGCCTACTACATGAACCTTGTCACGACGGCAAGGCTCGAACGCAATCCCACCGTAAAGTCGGAGATAAAGCTGCGCGGCTTCAATGAAGGCGGAGTGGGCATACCGGTCGGCTTCTATACCTATCCCATATCGCAGGCTTCGGACATCACCGCGTTCAAGGCCAACTGCGTGCCCGTGGGCGAAGATCAAATGCCTATGCTGGAGCAGTGCCGTGAGATAGTACATAAGTTCAATACCACCTATGACGAGGTATTGGTCATGCCCGAGATCCTCCTAAATGAGAACGAGGTCTGCCGCCGCCTCCCGGGGACCGATGGAAAAGCGAAGATGTCTAAGTCACTCGGAAACTGCATATACCTCGGAGCGGACGAAAAGACTCTGCACGAGAAGGTGTTCTCCATGTATACTGATCCGGATCATATAAATATATCCGATCCCGGAAAGGTAGAGGGAAATGCTGTATTCACCTATCTCGACGCCTTTGCCACGAAGGAGAGCTTCGAGCGGCACCTTCCAGAGTATAAAGACCTTGACGAGATGAAAGAGCATTATAAAAAGGGAGGTCTCGGAGACGTAAAGTGTAAGAGGTTCCTTGAGCGGGTGCTGAATGATGAACTAGCCCCCATAAGAGAGGATAGGATCAAGTGGGAGGCTGACATACCGGCTATCTATGAGATACTCAAGAAGGGCACGGAGAAGGCCAGAGAGGTCACCGAAAAGACGCTCTCCGATGTGAAGCGTGCGATGAAGATAAACTATTTTGATGACGATATGCTGCTTTCGGCTTGGGATAAGCGCTGATATATGGGATCGTCTAATCTGCACGGTCTTAGAGGCTCTCTTCTTGAGGATATGCTGAACCGTACCAATAAGAGCTATCGTGATAAAGGCCTCGCGCTCATACAGAAGATACCCACGCCCATCACGCCGGTGGAGATGAATAAAAATAAGCAGATCACCTTGGCTTATTTTGAGCAGAAGTCCACGGTCGATTATATTGGGGCGGTCCAAGGGCTCCCGGTCTGCTTTGACGCTAAAGAGAGCGCCTCCGATACCCTGCCGCTTGCCAATATTCATGAACATCAGCTTAGATTCATGGAGGACCTCGAGAGACAGGGAGGTATATCCTTCATACTGCTCATGTATACCCATAGAGACGAGTTTTACTACATACCCTTAAGGGATATAGAACGTTTTTTTAGGAGGATGAAAGAGGGGGGACGCCGTTCCTTCACCTACGAGGAGGTAGATAAGAGCTTTCGTGTGACGAGGAAGGGTGAATACCTCGTGCATTATCTGGAAGCGCTCAGCCGGGACCTCGTGATGAGAGACGATGTATCGACATAGATCGTAGGCCTGAGCTTTGATATGCCCGGAGGCGCTCATGCGGATCTCGGCGGTAAAATAGCACAAAAGATCCGACGTTCTGCCTTGGAAAATATTGAAAATGTCCAGCCTTTTATGTATAATCTAAATATAGATCAGGGGCTAATTATCAACCTTAAAAACCTGGCGGATATAAAGCGTCCGGTCTACTTATACTTTCAGGAGGTTTTATAATGGCACATACATTTACGGCTCCTACGCCGCACATCGACGCTAAGGTCGGTGATATTGCTGAGACCATACTTCTTCCCGGCGATCCGTTGAGAGCTAAATTTATAGCTGATACTTTCCTTGAGGACGTAAAACAGTTCAACAACACAAGGAACATGTTCGGATTTACGGGTACCTATAAGGGGAGGCCCGTATCGGTCATGGGCACGGGCATGGGCTGCCCTTCCATGGGTATCTACAGCTATGAGCTCATCAACATATACGGCTGCAAGAACCTTATCCGTATAGGCACGGCAGGCACGCTGCAGGACTATGTTCACGCTCGCGAGATGGTATTCGCTATGGGCGCGTGCACTAACTCGAACTATCCGAGCCTTTTGGGACTTCCCGGCATATACGCTCCCACCTGCAGCTTTGAGCTCCTTGAGAAAGCAGTGGAGTCCGCTAAGAAGCTCGGCTACAAGTATCATGTAGGAAACGTGCTTTCGGGCGATGTGTTCTACGGTGTAGACCTTCCTCACGCTACCGAGTGGAAGGATATGGGCGTGCTTGCTGCTGAGATGGAGTCCGCCGCCCTTTATACTAACGCGGCAAGAGGCGGAGCTAAAGCCCTTTGCATAGTTACCATCTCCGACGGTCCCGAGGAGATCACGACTGCTGAGGAGAGGCAGACCGCCTTCACGCAGATGATGGAGGTAGCCCTTTCTCTCGCATAAAAGACAAGACAAAGCGTCGTATCGGCATATCGCGGTGCGGCGCTTAGCTATGACATTCAGGATATTTCGTCCGAGACCTGACGGACAAAAGTCAAATACACCTAGGAGGCGATAGACCCATGGGAAAGAGACCCTTCGTTATAGACTGTGACACAGGTACTGACGACGCTATAGCGATCATAGCCGCGCTTTGTTGTGATGAGATAGAAGTGAAGGCTGTGACATCCGTAAACGGAAATGTGGCTCACAAATATACCAGTGTGAACAACCTGAACCTGCTCGAATATCTCGGGAAAGACGAGATCCCTGTTGCGAAGGGCGCGGATAAGCCCCTCAGCGGAGTGACCTTTAAAGCCTCGAACACCCACGGCAACACAGGCATGGGCGACGTGCAGCTCCCGGCCGCAAAATATAAGACCTTCGACGAGCGCGTAGCTTCCGAGCTCATATATCAGCTCGCGAAAGAAGAGGGCGGAGAGCTAGAGCTCCTCGTGATAGGCCCGATGACGAATATAGCGATATGTTGTCTTGAACACGAGGATCTACCTAAGCTCATCAAACATATATGGTTCATGGGAGGCGCCGTAGAAGGCGGTAACGTGACGCAGACAGCCGAGTTCAATATCTGGGTAGACCCCTTAGCGGCGCATATAGTTTGTATGAGCGGCATACCTCTTACCATGGTAGGCCTTGATGTTACGACGAAGGCTGCTATGACCGAAAAAGAAGCGAAAGAGCTTGACGAGTGCGGCAGCAAAGAGAGCAAACTGACTGCTGAGCTTCTGGACTTTATGTTCAGGAGACGCGACAGAGGTGGCGAGGACGCCCTTATGCATGACGCGATGGCGCTCGCGGCGGCGGTGATCCCCGAATGCTTCACGCTGAAGGACTATTTCGTAGATGTAGAGTATGAAGGCAGATATACCGGAGGCCACACCATGGTGGATATGAGGGGAAGATACGGAAAGGCTCCTAACTGCTCCGTAGCTTTGCGACTCGACTCCGAACGCTTCATTCGCTGGCTCACGGATACGATAAAGAAGAGTGCTGATCGATGAGTGAGATGCTGGTCAGGGAGAAGAGCTTTTACCGCAATATCTTCTCCCTGACGTTCCCTCTTGTATTGCAACAGCTCCTGAGGCTCAGCGTCGATACCGTAAACAGCATGATGTTGGGCAGCATAGACCAGCTTCAGATGTCGGCGGTATCGCAGGCAAATCAGGTATTTTTTATCTTTCATACCGTGTGTAGCGGCTTTGCCGTAGGCTGTTGCGTATTGCTAGCCCAATACTGGGGCAGGAAGGACCTTGAGTCCATAAAGTCGGTGCTTGCGGCCGCGCTCAGGACGATAACGGTATTCGGCCTTTTGGTCACGATATTCGTATGCTCGTTCCCTCAGACTGTCATGCGGATATATTCGAGCGATCCCGAGCTGATAGCCTTAGGGAGCTCATATCTTCGGATAGTCGCACTCATGTATGCGCCTTGCGCTATAAGCGTCATGCTCTTTGGCGGCTGTCGCGGAGTAGAGCAAGTCAAGGTGATATTGATAACGAATATCATATCTTATTCGGTCAATATCTTCTTAGATTATTGCCTCCTATTCGGGAGCTTTGGTTTTCCGAGGCTTGGTATCATAGGCATAGCCATAGGCACAGTGATAGCGAGGATCATAGAATTCGTCATAGTCTCGTTTTTCGTCTTTAGGATCGATAAGAACATGGGCTTTAAGCTGAAAGACCTAAAGAGACGGGATAAGACGCTATCAAAGGACTTCATGCGTGTGTCGGCGCCCATCGTGGCGCATGAAGTGATCTGGAGCTTTGGCACGAGCGCGGGAAGCATGATAACGGGACAGCTTGGAGCCTCGGTCACGGCCGGATTCAATGTAACTGTGGTGCTCTACGATCTTTTGGGGAGCATAGGCAACGGATTTCTAAACGCCTGCAGCGTGCTCATAGGTAAGACCATAGGTAAGGGCGATATTAAGAAGGTAAAGACTCAGTCCACGACCCTCCTCCTTATAGGGCTCGTGATAGGCATAGCCATAGGTCTGATAACGTTCTTTGTGAGAGGATCTTTCCTCGGCCTCTACGATCTTTCCGGCGAGGCGCGTGGTTACGCTATGCAGTTCATGACGGTCTATGCTGTCATCTGGCCATTCTCGCTGCTTGAGATGGTGGGGATGATAGCCATACTGAGAGCCGGAGGAGACGGCAAGACTGGTTTCTATACGGATATAGTGTCCATGTGGTGTACGACTATCCCCCTCGCCGCAGCAGGAGCATTCCTCTTCGGATGGGAGCCTTGGGTAGTAGTATTCATCATAAAGACTACGATCATCATAGAGGCAGTGGTCGGTATCATAAGAGTATCATCCATGAAATGGATAAAAGATCTTACAAGGCATGAAGGCTGAGCCTTAAAAGTATATGAGGGCGAAGCCGGCACACAAAAGATCCACAAAAAGTACACAGCTAAGACGTAACTTTGATAATTAAGGACAAAGTCCCGCAAGGCTCTGCCATGTGTCACCGGGTCTAAGGACGGTGAGGACATGGCCGGGCGGCGAATAAAGATCTGCTTTGTCTTAATTATAGAAAAGGAGAGAAAACATGAGAAAATTTTTAACTGTCGCATTGGTTGCAGCTATGAGCTTTTCGTTAGCCGCTTGCAGCAGCTCGAGCTCTACGACTGAAACTACTGCGGAAGAAGCTGCAGCTGAGACTGAGGCTTCAGCTACCGAGGATACGGAAGAGGCTGAGGAAACAGAAGCCGCTTCTGATGGCGAGACTAAGGGCAGGATCGCCTACATCGTAGGAAGCCTCGGAGACAAATCCTTCAACGACTCAGGTGAGGCAGGTATGGAAGTCCTTCGTGCTGAGGGCTGGGAAGTCCGTACGGTAGAAGTCGGTGATTCTTCAAACGCCGATAGGTACGAGGATTATATCCTCGACGTACTGGATCAGGGTTACGAGTATCTGGTGGGTTCTTCCACATATATGGAGATCTTCGCGAACCTTGCTTCGGATTATCCCGATGTCAAGTTCGTAGGTTTCGATGAGAACTGGTCAGATGACCAACTCCCCGACAACATGACCTGCATATTCTATGCCCAGAATGAGGGTTCCTATCTTGTAGGTATGCTCGCTGCGGGTATGACTGAGACCGGTACGGTAGCTGTTGACCTGGGCGTTGAGAACCCCGTTCTCTCTGACTTCGTAACAGGCTTCCTCCATGGAGTACAGGATTGGAATGAGGCTAACGGCACAGACGTTAAGGTCATCAAGGCCGCTTGCGGATCTTGGACAGATCCTGCTACCATGAAGTCTCTTGTGCTCAGTCAGATAGATGACAACAATGCTGATGTATTCTATCAGGTAGCAGGCGGTTCGGGCGACGGACTGTTTGAGGCTTGTTTAGAGCAGGGCAAGTGGGCTATCGGCGTTGACTCCGATCAGTATGCTACCTATATCGATTCTGAGAATCCTGAAAAGGCTGAGGTCATCCTTACCTCCATGCTTAAAGAAGTCGGAAACTCCTTCATAGCTCTGTTCCACAGCATAGAAGAAGGCGACGACTCCATGTGGGGCCACACGACCCAGCTTGGCCTATCAGACGATTCCGTAGGTTATGTTGACAACGATTTCTTCCAGGCTAATGTTCCCGAAGAGATCCGTA
>CAZQFD010000046.1:0-8115 GCA_964592535.1 uncultured Lachnospiraceae bacterium
CTGAATTCCGCTAAGACCACCTCGGATCTTTCGAGCGAGATCGTGCGCTGGCTCAAGGTGCAGCTCGCCCCGAGGATCAGCATACACGGGGTGCTGGTAGACGTATACGGCGAAGGGGTGCTTATAGTAGGCGACAGCGGAGTAGGTAAATCCGAATCTGCCCTTGAGCTCGTAAAGCGCGGGCACAGGCTGGTCTCCGACGACGTGGTGGAGATAAGGAAGGTCTCGGACGAGACGCTCATTGGCACGGCCCCCGCGGTGACGAAAAACTTCATAGAGCTGCGAGGTATCGGGATCATCAATATACGCACGCTCTTCGGATTTGAGGCCATAAAGGACACACAGCAGATAGATATGGTCATAAAGCTGGAGGACTGGGACAAAAATAAAGAATATGACAGATTGGGCCTTAAAGAAAATTATATAGATTATCTGGGCAACAAGATCATCTGCCATGAGATACCGATAAGGCCCGGACGTAACCTTGCCATCATCGTGGAGTGCGCCGCTGTCAACAATAGGGCGAAGAAGATGGGCCACAACGCGGCGGATGAGCTTTTTAAGCGGGTCAATGCCAATCTGGGAAGCGATATATTATGAGGACGCGAGATGTCTTTTTCAGCTGAAGTAAAAGAGGAGATCAAAAAAAAGTGCTTTACATTCAAAAACAAGCATAGTAGAATCACGAATGAGATCGACGCAGAATACAGAAAAGGATATCTGATGGCAATGTTTCTGGATTCGGGTTCTATAAGCGATCCTGAAAAGTTTTACCATCTGGAGTTTGTGTTCGATTCGTTCGATGAGGCTAAAGATATAAGCGGCATAATAGAGAGTTTTGGCATAATTCCAAAGATGACCGAACGAAAACACCGATTTGTGGTGTATCTCAAGGACAGCGAAGCCATCTCATCGATGTTGAGCATCCTTTCGGCCCATCAGTCCATGATGCGCTTTGAGAACATAAGGATACTCAAGGAGATGAGGGAGAATATCCAGAGGCAGGTCAATTGTGAGACGGCCAACATTTCCAAGACTGTGTCTGCGTCTGTGAGACAGATAGAGGATATAGAGTATATAAACTCTAGATTGGGTATCTCGAAACTGCCGGAGAATCTTAGGGAGGTAGCCGAGCTGAGGCTCAGGATGCCGTCGGCGACACTTAGGGAGCTGTCTGAGGAGCTTTCTGACGACATAGGTAAGTCAGGGGTCAATCACAGGCTCAGGAAGCTCAGCAGCATAGCCGATGAGCTTCGAGGCTCCGACAGAGAGAGGCCCGAGAGCGGTGCTTTAGGAGGAACGAAATAATGATAAGCAGCAACGTTGTTGTGAATCTTCCCAAGGAGATGGATCGCAAGGTGGCTATATTGGTACAGGTGGCAAGTCAGTATGACGCGAAGATCCATCTTATCTGCGGAAACAAGAAGGTCAACGCGAAAAGTATCATGGGAATGATGACACTCGCCTTGGATAAAGACGATGAGATATGTGTCGAGGCTGAGGGAAAGGAAGAGACTGAAGCGGTAGAGGCTATAACGATGTTCCTGTCAGACGGTACTCACTAAGAGGCAAAGGTATTAAAGGCCCGCCCACATCGAAGGATGCGGGCATTTTTTATTGACAAAAGAAGGAACGGATGATATAGTCTATAGTTAGTCGAAGCTAACCTTTATAAGGAGACCAAATGTCAGAGGAGATGCTCATAAGGAACTGTGCCCCGACGCTCGCGGGGATAAAGACGGCCAATCTCTTCTCATGCCCTTACGATTCCGAGAGGGGTCTCTATTCTGAGCTTCGGACCTACAACGCGTTGCTCCACGAAAACGGAGTGAGCCTGCTCCCGATGAAGGTCGGGAAGGACAGGGCCTTAGTCTATGTCTATAGACCGAAGCTTTTACGACGTGATATGGAGGACGAGGATAGGGTTTCATTGTTGAGGAGCATGGGATATGAGAGGTCAGAACCTATGTACGCGCTCACGAGGCGCGTGAAACTTTGCCGCGGTGATGAGTACTTCCCACATGAGATAGGCCTCTTCCTCGGTTACCCATCTAAGGACGTGCTGGGTTTTATAGAGCATAAGGCCAAGGGCTACATCTACGCTGGCTATTGGAAGGTCTACGACGATGTGGAATGCACGAAGCGTCTCTTTGCCCGCTATAAGAGCTGCACGGAGTCCTATTGCAGAAGGCATAGGGACGGGGTGGATATAAAGGAGCTTTCGGCTAAAAGATGAAAATGTGAAAGGAGGCGGACAGAGCTCCGCGATATGAGCGCGGCGTACTGTCTAAGATAAAGATATGAGCAAAGTAGCAGTAGTATATTGGTCAGGTACGGGAAATACCGAAAGCATGGCGAATGCTATCGTTGAGGGGGCCAAGGAAAAAGGAGCCGAGGTCGTTTTATTTACGGCTTCCGAGTTCTCCGTTGACAAGGTAGGCGAGTTCGACTCGATCGCGTTCGGTTGCCCCGCTATGGGTTCGGAGCAGCTCGAAGAGGACGAGTTCGACCCCATGTGGCAGAGCGTAAAAGACTCGCTCGGCGGAAAGCGAGTAGCCCTGTTCGGATCCTACTCATGGGCGGATGGCGAATGGATGAAGCTCTGGGAAGAAGACGCTGAGGCGTCCGGAGTAGAGCTTTATTGCGACAGTATCATAAGCTACGAAGCCCCCGATGACGACGGCGTAAGCGCGCTCAAGGCTATGGGAGCGAAGCTCGCGGAATGATCTGCCGATACCGAGCAGGTCGCTAAAGTCCTGCACGAAGCTTCAATATCTTAAAATATCGCTTCCCCGCTCGCGTTTGGGGAAGCTTTTTTTATTTTGAACTATATGATATAATTGGGCTCATAAGCGAGGCAGAGCTGCTGCCGCCGTTCGTACGCGGTATACGAGCCAAAAAGCGGCCTATGTTATAGGATGGGATATATCCTTGTTTCGAGCGGGGTCTCAGGCTTCGGAACGTTATAGAGAGAGGGGAGAAGGCTACATGTTATCTAACACAGTATTTAAGAGCACTATGGAGGGGATAAAGGCGATAGCAGGCACGGAGCTTTATCTCTATGACCCTGAGGGAGCCTTTATCTGCGGTACTAAGGAACCGTACGATGACTGCACGTTTTTTGCGAAAGACTTCGCGGAGTCGGACGATGACATTCAGAGCTTCGCAGGAGCTGTCTTTGCGAAGATAAAAGATAAGGGCAGGCTCCTTTTCATCATGGCGACCGACAGAGACGGTGAGGGGGCTGTCACGACGCTAAGGCTTGCGGCCTACCAGCTGCAGAACATGGTCGCGATGGATACCGACAGATCTGATAAGGACAATTTCTTTAAAAATGTCATATTGGACAACCTCTTACAGATAGACATATACGAGCGTTCCAGAAAGTTCCATATAGAGGATGAGACGCCGCGTCTGGTATATATCATAAACGTGGAGGACGACAGCGATAACAAGCTCGCCGACATACTGCGGCCGATCTACGGAGAGAACGCGGGCGGGTATATATTCAAGGTTGATGAGCAGCACATAGTATATGTCAAAGACCTGGCCGACAGTGAGAGAGACCACGGGTTTGCTCATACGGCCGAGCAGATCCTCGGAGTCATAAATGAGGAGGGGCAGGAGGCCTGTATCTCTTACGGCAATGTGGCGGAGGATCTGAAAGCCCTCTCCCGCTCATATAAAGAGGCGGGACTCGCCATGGAGGTGGGCAGCATATTCTATAAAGACCTTAAGATCATGGCCTATTCAAAGCTCGGTATCGGAAGGCTCATATACCAGCTACCGCTCTCGCTCTGCCATATGTTCCTGCAGGAGGTGTTTGGAAATAAGGATCCTGAGGAACTAGACGACGAGACCTTGCAGACTGTAGATCAGTTCTTTAAGGATTCTCTCAATATCTCCGAGGCCTCAAGGAACCTTTTCATCCACAGGAACACCCTGGTCTACCGTCTTGATAAACTGGAGAGGACCCTCGGTCTCAACATCAGGAATTTTGACGATGCCATGACCCTTAAGCTCGCGCTCATGGTGGAGACCTATATGGGTCATATAGAACGTACTCAATAAAAAAGTATTGAAAAGATATACCTTTTCGGATAAGATATGGATCCATGAGAAACTTACGGCTTTAACGCGTTAAAGGAGGAAGAAAACGATGGGAGTATATGAGGAGCTGCAGGAGAGAGGACTGCTTGCGCAGGTCACGGACGAAGCTGAGGTCCGCGATATGGTCAATATGGGGAAAGCCACCTTCTATATAGGCTTCGATCCCACTGCCGACAGTCTCCATGTAGGGCATTTCATGGCACTCTGCCTTATGAGGAGGCTCCAGATGGCCGGCAACAAGCCCATCGCCTTGGTAGGCGGCGGCACCGGCATGATAGGCGATCCCTCCGGAAGGACCGATATGCGTCAAATGCTCACTAAGGAGACCATAAAGCATAACTGCGACTGCTTCCTAGAGCAGATGTCGAGATTCATACACTTTGGAGACGGCGAGAGCGATGCTCTGATGGTGAATAACGGAGACTGGCTCTTGGATCTCAACTATGTAGATTTCCTGAGGGATATAGGGGCGCATTTCAATGTAAACCATATGCTGGCGGCAAGGTGCTATGAGCAGCGTATGGAAAAGGGGCTCTCCTTCCTCGAGTTCAACTATATGATAATGCAGGCATATGACTTTTATAGACTCTATCTGGACTACGGGTGCAATATGCAGTTCGGAGGAGACGACCAGTGGTCGAACATACTTGCCGGCACCGACCTTATAAGGAAGAAGCTTGGAAAGGATGCCCACGGCATGACCATCACACTGCTGCTCAACTCAGAGGGCAAGAAGATGGGAAAGACGGCCTCCGGCGCGGTATGGCTCGACGCCGCTAAGACCTCCCCCTACGACTTCTATCAGTACTGGAGGAACGCGGACGACGCGGATGTGCTTAAGTGCATAAAGATGTTGACCTTCATACCTCTTGACGAGATCAAGCCTATGGAGTCATGGGAAGGCGCTAAGCTGAACGAGGCGAAGCAGCTCCTTGCCTTTGAGCTTACAAAGCTAGTCCATGGAGAGGAGGAAGCTAGTAAGGCTGAGGAGGCCGCGAAGGCTGTATTCAGCGGAGCCTTGTCGGAGCATATGCCGACCTATGAGCTTAAAGACGAGGATCTAAAAGACGGAAAGGTAGATATAGTGACCCTTTTGGTAGCCTCCGGGCTCTGCACTTCAAGAGGCGACGCGAGGCGAAATGTGGAGCAGGGTGGAGTATCTCTGGGCGATGAAAAGGTCACCGATCCCAAGATGGAGTTCGACCGGGAGAGTTTCAAGGATGGGATCGTGCTGAGGCGTGGAAAGAAGAATTTTATAAAGATAGTAGGCTGATAAGCGGATATTCGGCGGGAAGAGACCTGGACGGTCGTAAGGATCTCGTAAGATTATCTTCGTTTGCTCTTAAATATTCTATGATAAGATATTAGAACAGACAAAAGCTTTAAGAGGTTCGCCTTGAAAAGGATCTTTCTTAAAAAACTTATTATAGCTATATCGACGTTGAGCCTTGTCTTTTGCCTTTGCTTTTCCATTGCGACGGCAGCGGCACCTTATGACAAACTGAGCAGTACGGCCTTTCCTTTCGAGATAGAGTTTGACACGGAGGTATGCAAGAGGCTCTGCTACGCGGGGCACTCGGCTTCGGGAGTCAGGTATCGTGACGGGATCGCGGCGGCTCCCTACACCATGTTTAAGCTGGAACCGCTAGAAGGTTCGGCTCCCGGCACCGATACTGAGGGCGTGAGCGTTACAGTCTCGCTCATCTATGAAAATGATGATAAGAGCGCTTCCGTAAAGGAGACGATCATGGAGTACAGAGAGGGAGACTTAGACGACGGCGACAGCTACTATGTTCTGCTGGATGAGACGAACATAGAGAATCTCTCCGAGAGGGGCAGGCTCTACAGCGATTCGCTTTCATCTATAGAGCTTACCTTCTCATATACGGGCCTTCGCAATAAGACTTACACTGAGACTATCTACGTCCAAGTCTGTGAGGACGAGGAGCTGAGCGAGTATCTGCTGAACGAGGCGGACTGATAAGATAAAAAAGATGTTAAAGACACAAGGGCAGGCTTCGGCCTGCCTTTTCAGCGCCGCGATCCGGTGCTCTTCGGCAGATCTTTCAAAAAAAGATCCGCTGTCTTATCTACGGGTGTGTCCGAGGACGGATCGATATGGATCTTCCGCCGATGTGTACGCCTGACGCGTCTTACCTCCGCGTGTCCGCGGATGGACCTGCCCGAAGACCTTGGGGCGATCTATTTGTTGACGGGGCTCGGAATAAAACATATAATAAAAATACTGCAATATAAGATCGGAGTAGATGCTTTGGAGGAGATATGGATGTTACTGTCTTAGGCAATATTTTCTACCTCATCGGAGGATTAGGGCTTTTTCTCTATGGTATCCACATCATGTCAGAGGGACTCCAGAAGGCTACGGGCTCAAGGCTCAGTTATTATCTGGGTAAAGCGACGGATAACAGGTTCGTGGGTGCCATAGTAGGTATGATCATCACCGCTATCATCCATTCTTCCTCAGCTACCACCGTCATGGTAGTCGGCCTTGTGAACGCGGGTATGATGAATCTTATGCAGGCCACCGGCGTCATCATGGGCGCGAACATCGGCACCACGGTCACCTCGTGGTTCGTCTCTTTGATCCAAGTGGACGTAGGGGATACCATGGAGATATTCTCCCCCAGCTTTTTCGCTCCGTTCCTTCTGGGCGTGGGGGCCTATATGCTGCTTTTCCAGTCTAAGAAGGACAACCTTCTCGGAGAGGTGCTCACGGGCATAGGTATGCTCTTTGTGGGCCTTAACATGATGTTCGACGGGGTGGAGCCTTACACGGAACTTCCCATCTTCGGTGAGATATTCAGAGTGCTGGGATCCAATCCTATCTTCGGCATATTGGCCGGTACTATAGTCACGGCCATCATCCAGTCCTCGACGGCATCCGTCACCATACTTCAGTCTCTTGCCATGGGCGGCATGGTCACCAAAGCTGCGGCGGTCTATATCACTCTTGGACAGAACATAGGAACTTGCGTGACCGCGCTCATCTCGTCGGCGGGAGCGAACCGCACCGCTAAGCGAGCGGCTGCCATCCACATACTGTTCAATATCACCGGGGCCGTTATCTTCGGAATAGGCATGTTTATCCTCCAGTTCATCTTTCCAAAGTTCGCTAACTCTTCCATGAGCGTGGTAGGCATATCCATCTTCCATACCGTGTTCAATGTCATCTGTACCATACTCATGTATCCCGCTGCGGGATGGATGGTCAAGGTCTCGGGCATGGTAGTGAAGGAAAAGAGCGAGCCCGAAGCCGTACTCCACAACTACCAGGGCGAAGCCAAAGAGATGCAGAAGAGGCTCGATATGCGTATCCTTGAGACTACTCCCGCCATTGCTATCCGCCACGCGGACGATGAGATCATAAACATGGGACTGAAGGCGAAGGACCAGCTTGAGAAAGCTATGGCGGCCATCTTGGATAAAGATAAAGAAAAGTCCTCCGAGGTCGAGTATGAAGAGGAGACGGTGGATCAGATGACCGCCATACTCTCGGGCTTTTTAGTAGAGGTCAACAAGCTCCCTCTCTCCGAAAAGCAAAAGGATCACGTCAACAACCTGTTCTACACCATCACTGACTTCGAGAGGGTCGGCGACCACGCCAACAATCTCGCCGAATTTGCGGATTATGTTGTGGATCACGATATACATTTCTCCGATACCGGATCAGAGGATATAAAACACGCCAGTCGGATCGCTATAAAGACCTTCGAGGACGCTGTGGAGGCTAAACGCACAGGCAGCCTGGAGATCGTGCGCGAGTGCCGCAGAGAGGAAGAAGAGGTCGACAACGTCACCGACGAGCTTCGTGAGAAGCATATCGACAGGCTAAGCCGCGGCGAATGTGAGGCTCAGGCCGGAGTAGTATTCCTCGACATCCTCACTAATCTGGAAAGGATCGGCGACCACGCTACGAACGTAGCCGGATATGTCAGAGATGAAAATACATAAAAAATGCAAAATTGACATGGATTTAACAAATAC
>CAZQFD010000047.1:0-8069 GCA_964592535.1 uncultured Lachnospiraceae bacterium
AGTGGTCCGACCTGCATCATCTTTACTCAAGCGCAGTTTTCGGACAGTCTCCCCCATGTAAGGAGCGTATGCCTGGGGGAGGGCGGAGTTATAGAGACCGCTAAGGAAGGCACTGTTGTTATAGATATGAGCTCTATCGATCCAGTAGAGTCGAAAGCCATCGGAGCAGAGCTTGCGAAGAAAGGCATAGAACTCCTCGACTGCCCCGTATCGGGCGGAGAGCCTAAGGCTATAGACGGCACCATGTCCGTAATGTGTGGCGGTAAGAAAGAGATCTGGGATAAGTACTACGATCTCATCAAGGCTATGGCAGGCTCTGTAGTCTATGTAGGCCCGCTCGGATCTGGAAACGTGGCTAAGCTCGCGAACCAGATGATCGTAGCGGTGAATATCGCCGCATGTGCGGAGGCATTTACTTTCGCTAAAAAGGCGGGTGCAGATCCCGAGCTCGTATATCAGGCCATAAGAGGAGGCCTTGCGGGATCCACAGTCATGGACGCCAAGGTACCCATGATGTTGGAAGGCAACTATAAGCCCGGCTTCAGGATCGACCTTCACATAAAGGATCTGACGAACGTACTCAACGCGGCACATGCGATCAACATGCCCGTGCCCGTATCGGCTCAGATGATGGAGATCATGCAGGAGCTTAAGAATCATGATGAGGGAAGCTGCGATCATGACGCTATGGTCAAGTACTATGAGAGGATGACAGGAGTATCCATCGTAAAATAAACTAAGTGGGGACAGGGATCTGAGATAGCCTCAAAGCTCATCTGAAAAGTGACAAGACCATCGCCGTCGAGAAAAGGCCCTAGAGGCTGAGCTTGGCGTAGTCAACTTGACGAGAGCACCTATGTAAACGGTGTGATCCTACCCGTAGACTGCGGCTACAAGAGCCTATAAGACCGAAGCTATTGAAGATCTGTTCTAAAGGATATAAAAAGTCTCTGTAACTTTTGCCCCGTGCTGATAAGGCAATAAAATGTAAGGAATATGGTGTAACCCGTTTGTGTGGCGGGTTACACTGTTTTCTTTTTATGCGGTGAACTGTTTGAGAGGCTGCGATGTGCTTCGTATCTGTTCTGTCATCTTCTGGATCTCTTGCTCATCAGGAAGACTGTCAGTGCCGATGATAAAATGTAAGAAAACGGCGAAAAAAAATATAGATTTGTGGCAGAGAGGAGTGAAAAAGATAGATCCCCAATAGGGCGGAAAAGCGTCCGGAAAGCGAGTCTAAAAATGAGAGGAGAAGTATGGATGGACATACGAAGAGGTCGCGCCGCGTCCACAGACATACCATTTGGCAGCTTCTATAAAGCTAAGGAGGGACACCTCCTTATAAGGTATCCCTCCAAAGAACTCTTTTTTCTATATATGCGCGTTTTATCACTTAAGGGTGACTTTAGCACCTTCAGCCTCAAGCTTAGCCTTGATATCATCAGCCGTTGCCTTGTCAACGCCTTCCTTGACCATCTTAGGAGCGCTCTCAACGAGCTCCTTTGCTTCCTTAAGTCCCAGTCCTGTAAGCTCACGAACTACCTTGATGACCTTGATCTTGTTAGCTCCGGTCTCTGTAAGCTCTACGTCAAACTCTGTCTTTTCCTCTACGGGCGCTGCGCCTGCTGCTGCCGCTACTACGACACCTGCTGCTGCGGATACGCCGAACTCTTCCTCACATGCCTTTACGAGCTCGTTAAGCTCAAGTACAGACATCTCCTTTATAGCCTCGATAAACTCAGCCGTAGTCATCTTTGCCATTTTATTTTCCTCCGTTGATTTTTGGTCGATCTCGCCGCGGCCCAAGGCTGCGGCCTTTCCCGGATCTCAGGTCCGTCCTATCGGGACAGGCTTGAATATCTTTATCGGATCTCTGTGAAGACCCGTATGTCCCTACAGTCCTTCGGATCACTCGTTAGTTTCTGTCTCTGCTGCGGACACCGCTTCCTCAGTCGCTGCTCCTTCTGCGGGTGCTTCCTCTGCGGAAGCGATACCTTCCGAAGCTCCTGCTCCGCCCTGCTCCGCGATCTGGTTCAACACTCTCGCGAAGTTCGTGATAGGCGACTGCAGGGATCCGAGCAGCTTGGAGATGAGTTCGTCCCTGCCGGGGATCGTAGCTATCATCTCGATGCCAGCCTTGTCATAGTACTGACCTTCGACTATGCCCGACTTAAGCTCCAGCACCTGTATATCCTTAGCGTACTTAGCTATGATACGTGCGGGAGCGGTAGCGTCCGTCTTAGATGTTGCTAAAGCCGTAGGGCCCTGAAGATCGGGATCGAGAGCCGCGTAATCCGTGCCTTCGGTAGCTCTCTTTATCAGAGTATTCTTAAATACCTTGTAGGTGACGTCGTTCTCACGAAGCTCTCTGCGCATCCTCGTGTCCTCTTCCACCGTGATCCCAAGGTATTTTACAGCTACCGCTGACTTGGCTCCGTCGAGCATCTCTTTGATCTCGTCTATGATAGGCTGTTTAAGCTCTACCTTAGCCATACTTATACCTCCTTCTCAGAATCGTCCGCCTTCCGGCGGCAAAGGTATAACTGCGAAAAAGACCTCTCTGCCCGAGGACAAAGAGGTCATGAAGTCTCTTATAGATCAAGTGTCCTCGGCAGGCGCCAATGCTTACGTCCCATAAGGGACACCTGCTGTCTTCGGCAGTTATAGCTTTTTTATGCTAACACACGGTCTTTCGTGTGTCAAGCTCTCGGTAAGCCTATGGACAGATCTTCGCCATATAGCATTCGATCTATACCCTTCGGCTCTCGGCGCATACTATCGCCTTCCGCGTGCCGATCAGCCCATGAGCTTAGCCACGTTCATCCTCACGCCGGGACCCATGGTAGAAGCCACGGTCACGCTCCTAAGGTATGTCCCTTTTACAGCCGAGGGCTTAGCCTTAACTATAGCGTCCATGATAGCTTGGAAGTTATCGTGTAGCTGATCCTCGGTGAATGAAGCCTTTCCGAAGGGAACGTGTACGATATTTGCCTTGTCGAGCCTGTACTCGATCTTACCTGCTTTGATCTCGGCGATGGCTTTTGCCACATCCATGGTGACCGTACCTGCCTTGGGGTTAGGCATAAGTCCCTTGGGACCTAGCACCTTACCGAGACGTCCTACGACGCCCATCATATCAGGCGTAGCTACGACTATGTCGAAGTCCAGCCATCCGTCGTTCTGGATCCTAGGGATCAGCTCCTCAGCTCCTACATGGTCCGCTCCGGCGGCCTCTGCCTCATCGGCCTTGGCACCCTTCGCGAATACCAATATGCGCACGGTCTTACCTGTGCCGTGAGGGAGCACTACCGCTCCTCTGATCTGCTGATCGGCCCTTCTGCCGTCGCAGCCTGTCCTTATATGAAGCTCCATCGTCTCGTCAAACTTAGCCGTAGCGTTCTCCTTGACGATCTTTATGGCTTCGTCTCTGTCGTACTGTACGGAGCGATCGAATTTCTTTATATCCTCAAGATACCTCTTTCCTCTTTTCATCGCGCTCCCCTCCTTACTCTTCTACTGTCACGCCCATGCTGCGGCAGGTACCGGCTATCATAGACATAGCCGCCTCAAGGCTTCCCGCGTTGAGATCCGGCATTTTCGTCTCTGCGATCTTCTGAAGATCCGCCTTCGAGATAGTCGCTACTTTGTTTCGGTTGGGAACGCCCGATCCGCTCTGTATCTTGCAAGCTCTCTTGATGAGCACTGCCGCGGGAGGGGTCTTGGTGATAAAGCTGAAGCTCCTGTCAGCGTAGACCGTGATGACTACGGGGATGATGAGATCTCCCTGATCTGCGGTCCTAGCGTTGAACTGCTTCGTGAACTCGACGATATTTACGCCGTGCTGGCCGAGCGCCGGTCCTACGGGCGGAGCGGGGGTCGCTTTGCCTGCAGGTATCTGCAGCTTGATATATCCTGTAACTTTCTTTGCCATTATGGCACCTCCTTGTGGTGATAGCGGGGGTCTTTACCCTCCCACCTGTATCTATGTCCCGCCGTAGTCTGCGCCGAGGCCGAGAGCCGCGGCCGCGCGTCGGGGCTTTCTTAAACTTAAAGCTTCTTCACCTCCGCAAACGACAGTTCTACGGGGGTCTCCCGTCCGAACATCTCCACGTTGATGGTGACGCTGTGCTTTGACGGATTGATGGACTTGATGACTCCGACCGTGTCCTTCCATGCGCCGGAGACTACTACGACCGTATCGCCTATGTCAAAGTTGAATACGATCTCTTGCTCCTTGTTCCCGAGAAGCTCTATCTCCTCCTCAGACAAAGGCACCGGCTTAGACCCAGGTCCTACGAAACCGGTGACGCCTCTCGTGTTGCGGACCACATACCATGTCTCGTCGTTCATCACCATATGGACCAATACATAGCCGGGGAACAGCTTCCTGTCTACTTTCTTCTCGACTCCGTTCTTCAACTCGACCGTGGACTGCACAGGAACGACCACCTCCAGTATCTTATCCTGCAGATTCCTGTTCTCTATGGTCTTTTCCAGATCGACCTTGACCTTATTTTCATAACCGGAGTATGTATGCGCTACATACCATTTTGCCTCGCTGTTGGTATCTGCCATCGTTTCTCCTTAGGCTTATATCAAAGGATGAGTCCCATCAGATAAGTAAACACAAAATCCATGGCCGCGATGAGGGCCGCCAAAAAGACAGCGACCACTATGACAGCGATGGTCTGCTTTCTCAGGGTCTCACGGTTGGGGAAGATGATCTTCGAGTACTCTGCTCTGACTCCTCGGAAGAACCTCTTTACCTTCTGCCCGAAAGAAAGCTTGCTTTTTTCCTCAGACATCACCTTGTCTCCTTATGCACTGTATGTTTCTTGCAGAATCTGCAATACTTGTTGACTTCCATCCTCTCGGGGTGAAGCTTCTTTTCCTTCGTCAGAAAATAGTTGCGTTGCTTGCACTCTGTGCATGCCAGAATGATTTTGGTACGCTTTGTAGCCACGGTCTTACACCTCCCAAAAATGTCATTTACAAATATCCCATGCACGATATATTATATATGTAACAGAATGGTAGGTCCTTCTGCCGCGCTATAAAGATCCGTGCAAGAAAAAAAGGACTGCGTCCTTTTTGGCTCTCAAATCATACCATACAAGACCCTTAGAGTCAATCAAAATCATAAAATTCTTATTAAGTTTGTTTCATCAAAGGCGTTGGTATGGTACAATTATTATGCTTTAAAAACGGAGGATCTGATCATGGCGATGTTTTCGCTTTTAACTAATGATATAGGTATAGATCTGGGTACTGCGAGCATACTCGTATATATAAAGGGAAGAGGAGTCGTCCTGAAGGAACCCTCTGTGGTCGCGGTAGACAGAGACACGAAAAATGTAGTGGCCTACGGTGAGGACGCGAGGCTCATGCTCGGCCGTACGCCCGGTAACCTGCAAGCTATACGTCCACTGCGTCAGGGCGTCATATCCGATTATACGCTCACGGAGAAGATGTTAAAGCGCTTTATAGATAAGGCCGTGGGCAAAAAGACCCTAAGGAAACCCAGGGTGGCGGTCTGCATACCCTCGGGCGCTACCGAGGTCGAGAAGAAGGCTGTCGAGGACGCGGCCTATCAGGCGGGCGCGAGGGACGTCACCATCATAGAAGAGCCTGTGGCGGCGGCTATAGGAGCCGGCATAGATATATCCAAAGCCTGCGGGAACATAGTCGTGGATATAGGCGGCGGCACCTCGGATATAGCCGTCATCTCTCTCGGAGGGCCCGTAGTCTCCGAGTCGGTCAAGGTAGCCGGAGACGATTTTGACGAGGCCATCATCAGGTTCATGAGGAAGAAGCACAACCTCCTCATAGGCGAAAGGACTGCGGAGGACATAAAGGTCAGCGTGGGCTGCGTGTATAAGCGTCCCGAGAATCTGGCCATGGACGTAAGAGGGCGAAATCTCGTCACGGGACTGCCTAAGACCGTCTCCGTCACATCGGATGAGACCTTAGATGCTCTCATGGAACCCGCCACTCAGATAGTGAATGCCGTGCATAACGTGCTCGAGCGCACTCCGCCCGAGCTCGCGGCCGACATCTACGATAGAGGCATAGTCCTTACGGGAGGCGGTTCCCTTATCTACGGCCTCGACCAGCTCCTAGAAGAAAAGACCGGTATCAGCACCGTAGTAGCGGACGATCCCCTTTCCTGTGTAGCTATAGGCACTGGACGTTTCATAGAGCTCATAACCGGAGACGACGAGGACAACTGATCGTCAGATGAGCCGTATCAAGGCATATATCGAATCTGTCATATATTATAACAGCGACAACCATTATGCTGTGCTGAAGGTCACCCAAGGCGATGACGAGTTCACCGCCGTTGGGTATTTTCCGTGTATAGATCAGGGCGAGACCATAGAGGCGGAGGGCGAGTTTACGACGCACCCCATCTACGGGCGTCAATTTTCGTGCAAGAGCTTTTCCCTCGCCGTGCCCGACGGAACTGCCGGGATAGAACGTTATCTCGCGGGCGGCGCTATAAAAGGCATAGGCGCAGCCCTCGCTAAACGTATAGTGAAAGCCTTCGGGGATGATACGTTCCGCATAATGGAAGAGGAGCCCGAACGTCTCTCCGAGATAAAGGGCATAAGCGAAAGGATGGCCCGTTCCATATCAGAACAAGCCTCCGAGAAGAAGAACCTTCGAGACGCCATTATCTTCATGCAGGGCTACGGCATAGGCCCCGCGCTTTCCGCACGTATCTATGATAAATATGGGCCTCTACTCTATTCTGTCATAAAAGAGGAGCCCTATCGCCTCGCGGACGACATAGAAGGGATCGGTTTTAAGCTCGCGGACAATATCGCCGTCTCCGCTGGCATCCTCAAAAACAGCCCCTTCCGCATAAAATGTGCGCTCCGCTATATACTTAGGGATTCTGTGTCCTCGGGTCATACCTACCTTCCGAAGGATCTGCTCTGCCGTCTTTGTGCGGAGCTCCTCGGCCTTTCTGAAGATGAGATCTCACCTTATCTCAAAGACCTTCAGATAGAAAATAAGATAGTCGCGAGCGGCGAGGCGGGAGATAAGATCTATCTCGAGGAATATTATCGTATGGAGCGGAATACCGCCATCCTCCTTAAGAGCTTCAACATAAAAGGAGAAAGCGAAAAAGAGCTTACGAAGCAGCGCCTTAAGAAGATCCAAGAGGAAGAAGCTATAACACTCGATCCTAAACAGATCGATGCCGTAGAGGCTGTCATCGAAAACGGCGTAGTCATCATCACAGGAGGTCCCGGCACCGGAAAGACGACAACTATCAATACGATCATCCGCTATTTCGATATGGACGGCATGGATATGGCCCTATGCGCCCCCACCGGGAGAGCCGCTCAGCGCATGGCGGAGGCTACGGGCCGAGAGGCTAAGACCATCCACCGCCTCCTCGAATATACGGGAAGTCCCGAAGACGGCGGAAACAGCAGAGCACATTTCCTTAAGGACGAACACGACCCTCTGCCCCATGATGTCATCATAGTAGATGAGATGTCTATGACGGATATATTCCTCATGGAGGCTCTTCTTCAGGCCACGACCGTAGGTACGAGACTGGTGCTGGTGGGCGATTCCAATCAGCTCCCCAGCGTAGGGGCCGGCAACGTATTGCGTGATCTTATAGATTCCGAATGCTTTACTACCGTGCGCCTTACGCATATCTTCCGTCAGGCCGCCCTATCGGATATAGTGGTGAATGCACACATGATAAATAACGGCGAGAGCGTAGATCTCTCTAAAAAGAGCAAGGACTTTTTGTTCATAAAGGCCGCGGATCCCACGAGGATAAGCGAGTCCATAAAGGTATTGCTCACGAAGAAGCTACCCTCCTATGTGAATGCCGACATCTCCGAGCTTCAGGTGCTCACGCCTACGAGGAAGGGCGCTCTCGGCGTTGAGAACCTGAACCGCGAGCTTCAGGCTTTCCTCAACCCTCCCACAGGCTCAAAGCCCGAGTTTGCGAACGGCGAGACCGTCTTCCGTGTCGGAGACAAGGTCATGCAGGTCAAAAACGACTACGAGCTTCCTTGGACGAGGCGAAACGAGCGTTTTAT
>CAZQFD010000048.1:0-573 GCA_964592535.1 uncultured Lachnospiraceae bacterium
CATGGGCAGACATAACATATCGCAGGCATAGATGAATTTTTGGCTGTTTTCATTGATTTGGATCGTACAAAATGTTAAAATCAAAGTGTTTTAGCAGTTTAAAGTTTTAGTGTTTTAACAAAAAGGAAAAATTATGAATCCTAAAATACGCACCGAGGAAGTAGACCATCTTTTTGACGCTATATTGAGCCTTGAGGACAGAGAAGAATGCTACAGGCTGTTCTCCGATGTCTGCACGATCAAGGAGCTCTTAGCTATGGCGCAGCGCTATGAGGTCGCGCTCATGCTAAACAGCAAGATGACCTATCTCGACATAGCCGCGAGGACTGGCGCATCTACCGCCACCATAAGCAGGGTCAATAGATCCCTCACCTATGGAGATGATGGCTATAAACTCGTCTTTGAGAAGCTGGGCATAAACGACAGCGAAGAAAAGGACGGCGACTAGATCGGATATCTTCGAAAGAGTAGATCCCCGGATCAAAAGCTCGGTTCCCCTCCCTTTTCAAGAGGGGCGAGGGAACTCATCTTCGAGAGGGGTGGGGGCTCATCCCAGCCAAGCTCTCTTTGCGG
>CAZQFD010000048.1:583-8019 GCA_964592535.1 uncultured Lachnospiraceae bacterium
CTTCGAAAGGCTGTATCCGCACCGGATCGAAAGGCCGGATCTCCTTCCTTTTCGAGAGGGACGAAGGGGCTTATCACACTAAGCTTTCTTTGCAGTAGCCGGACTAAGCCCTGCCTTCATTTAGTCATCGCCGCTTTCTTCGATCCCCAGCAGTTCTCTTGCTTCTTTGGGTTCCAGCTCTTCCACACGGGAGAGCTTTTTATTTATCAGGTCAGTACGGCTCCTCAGCTTCTCGGTAGCGTCTTTTGCCAGGACTATACGTTTATTTGCCGTTTCTATGAG
Source organism: uncultured Lachnospiraceae bacterium (assembly GCA_964592535.1). Classification (GTDB taxonomy): domain Bacteria; phylum Bacillota; class Clostridia; order Lachnospirales; family Lachnospiraceae; genus Avilachnospira. The sequence goes on from CAZQFD010000048.1 coordinate 866, forward strand.
CTCAGAGAGCTTAGCGTACTGAGTCTTTATGGCCGAGAGCAGATCCAGTATGTTTTTGGAGTCGCGGTTTACGGCCATATAGCGGAAGCTTATGCTGAGCGAGCTCAGTATCGCGCTCAATGTGGAAGGGCCGGTGATGACGATATGGTGCTTATTTTGACATTCCTCCGAAAGGCCTGCTATACGCAGCACCTCGGCGTAGAGAGACTCGGTCGGAAGGAACATGAGCGCAAAGTCGGTAGTATTGGGCGGGTCGATGTATTTTGACTCTATGTCCCTGGCCTCCTTTTTTATGAACTGCTCCAGCTCCTTTACGGCCGCGGAAAGCTCCTTTGAGTCGGCGCTCTGAGCCGCTTCCTGTATCTTATCATATATGGTCGCGGGGAATTTGGAATCTATCGGAAGATACATAAACGCCTTGGGGTCGTCCTTATCGGGTATCTTTATCGCAAACTCCACCGCATCGCGGTTCGTGGACGAGCCGCTCTTTTTAGTGACCACATTCTTGTCGTAGAGGTTTTGAGGGAGCATATTCGAAAGTATGCTCTCAAGCTGAGCCTCCCCGAATATGCCCCTCGTCTTTACATTGGAGAGGGTGCGGTTGAGGCCCGTGACCTCGTTCTCGAGCTTGCTGAGCTCGCCGAGAGAGGTATATAGGCTTTTCAATTGCTCTCCGACCTTTTGGAAGGAGGCGTCGAGCCGCTCGTTGAGAGAGGTGTCGAGTTTCTTGCCGATCTCTCCCTGGATCTCGGAGAGCTTTTCTCGGTTGCTTTTTGAGAGCTCATCAAGGGAACTCCTAAGCGTCTCTCTCACCTTCTCCTGATATTCGTTAAGGCTCTTTGCCTGCTTTTCAGAGATCTCCGTGAGCTTTGTGTTCTGGGTCTCCGAAAGTTCGCCTAGGCGTTTTGTAAGCATTTCGCTCATGCGTTCAAGGGCCTCGCGCTGTTTTTCCGCGCTCTCTCCCAAAGACCTCGCGACCTCCTCACGGTTATTTCTGTTTTCCGTAGCGTCCTGCGAAAGCCTTCGGTCTATATCTGTCCGTATCTCGCTGACACGTCTCGGTATGGACTCATCAATACCCCTTCTAAGTTCGGCTATATCTCGCTTAAGCTCCGAAAGGAGCTCCATCTCGTTTTCATCTCGGAGCTTTTCACTGAGTTCAGCGCGGATCCTTAGGATCATGATGAGTATGATGATACAGAGCACGACCATCGCGGCGATCGGTATTAGATATATGATAGATCCAGATCCCATGCGTTACGACCTTTCTTATAAAGCTACGGCCTTTCGGCCCTTTAATAAAGTATAGCATAAAGTCGGCAAATATGTTACACTCAATTAGGCTTGCGGGATAGGAGGCTGTATCGTCATGCGGATGAACGCCTAAGGAGAGGGATAAACTGTCGGCCCTCTTTGACGATGAGCGAGTGCTTCGTCCCCGCGAGGCCTTCGCCTGTAACAAAGTGAGGCCTAGCCCTAAGTCCCGGCCAAGGAGTTTTTGAATATAAGATGATAAATTATATACACGGCACGCTTACCGAGAAAGAGAACGGATATATCGTAGTGGAGACCGCGGGAGTCGGTTACGGTATAAACGTACCGCTCACGGTGCTCGCACGCCTCCCTTCGCTAGGGGTGGAGGTGAAGATATATACCTATTATTCGGTAAAGGAGGACAGCCAGTCGCTCTACGGCTTCCTCTTTAAGAACGACCGAGAGATGTTTAAGCAGCTCATCTCCGTGAACGGGGTGGGGCCTAGGGGCGCACTCGCCATACTGAGCGTGCTGGATCCCGACGATCTGAGGCTTGCCATAGTCACGGGCGACTTAAAGGCCATAAGCCGCGCGCAGGGCATAGGCGCTAAGACGGCCCAGAGAGTCATCATCGACCTAAAGGACAGGATAGGTAACGACTTTTTGACCGCAAAAGTCAGCGCGGACAGCTTAAGCTCGGCCTCCCTCGTGACCTATGAGGGCGTTGGAAACGCGGTAGGAGAGGCCATAGACGCACTCGCCGCTTTGGGCTACAGCCGTATGGAAGCTGCGAGAGCGGTAAGGCGTCTGGAGCTTGACGGCACACAAAAGACAGAGGACATACTTAAGATGGCTCTGAGAGCGATAGCGAAGCTCTGAGCCTGTATCCGAGATAGGATAAAGATAAGATCCAAGGATAAAAGGCAGGAGCCTCTTTGGCTTATCGAACATATGAGCTTTAGAGATATTTAAGACCCCGCCTTGATAGTATATAAAATGAAAAGATCAGAAAGGAAGAGCTATGCCGTGGGCCCGGCTCTTATCATCATATTTTTAGCGGCAGTACTTACGGGCTGCAAAGCCAAAGCTCGCGCCTCGGAGACGGGGAGCGAGGCCGCAGAAGCCGAAGAAGCGTCTTCGGACGCCACCGCGGCCTACCCGATCACAGCCTCGGCCTTTTTATTGGACACATACTGTACGGTCGGTATCTATGACGGGACAGAGGAGGCCCTTGATAATGCGCTCACGCTTTTGTCAGAGCTTGATACGCTCCTATCGCCTTCGGGAGACGGCTCCGAGATAGAAAAGATAAATGAGAGCGAGGAAGAGAGAGTGGAGATCTCCGAGGAGACGGCAGCGCTCTTTCTCAGTGTAGTCTCTGTGTATGAGAGCGCGGGAGGGGATCTTGAGGTCACGATAGAGCCGCTGAGCTCCATCTGGAATTTTCATGAGACAAATGCACCTCCCGATGACGAGGAGCTGATAAATGCGAGAGCGAAGCTCAGCTATCTCGGCTATAGCATAGAAAAGGACGGCGAAAGCTGGTATTTTGTTAAGGATGACAGCGAGCTTTGTGTAGATGTAGGTGCATTTGCGAAGGGCTATGTGGCCGACAGATTAAAAGAGGAGCTTATAAATGAAGGTGTCACCTCGGCCATCATAAACCTAGGCGGAAACGTGCTCTGCGTGGGAAAGAGGCCCGACGGTGAGCCGTTCAGCGTGGGGATCAAAGATCCCGATAACAGCGACAGCTATGTCGAGGTAGTGAAAGCGGACGATGTCTCGGTCGTGACGGCGGGGATCTATGAGCGTTACTTTGAGTACGAGGGTGTACGTTATCATCATATACTGAATCCGAAAACGGGCCTGCCCGCCGATACGGGCCTTATATCCGTCACGGTCGTAGGTGAGAAGTCCGTGATATGCGACGCTCTCAGCACCGCCATACTTGTAAAAGGCAAAGATGAGGGCCTTAGCTACCTTGAGTATTATAATGAGACCTACGGTGAAGACTATGAGGCCTATCTCATAGACGAGGACAGAAAGATCGTATATTCCGAAGAAGAGGTTCAGGATTGATAAAGGTCATTAAAAATATCGGTCGAAGCCTTGCTGTGGATCTCGCCTACATAGGCCCCGAAAACAGGATCATCTTTTTTGACATAGAGACCACGGGACTTGGGAACGGTAAGGTCGAGCTCTATCTCATCGGAGCGGTCTATAAAGAGGACGGCGTTTGGAGGATGGTCCAATGGTTCTCCGAGATGATGTGGGACGAAGAGCCTCTCCTTGTAAGCCTTACGGAGCTTATCGAAAAGAAACAAAAAGAAGCGGACGGAAAGCCTCCCATACTCGTCACCTATAACGGGGACGGTTTTGACATACCCTTCGTGTCCAAGCTCTATGACGCCTATCACCTGCCGGATATGACGAAGCGCGCCCATAGCTTCGATTTCTATAGGACGCTTCGCCGTTTTAAGGATCTTTTTGGCCTCCCGAATATGAAGCTAAAGACATTGGAGAGATATATAGGGATAGAGAGGAAGGACGAATACAGCGGAGGAGAGCTGATACCGGTATATAACGAATATCGGCGCCTCATGCCCTATGAGGAAGAAAAAAAGAACAGGCTTAGGGACTTTCTCCTTTTGCATAATGAGGAGGATATAATAGACCTTCCGAAGCTCTGCACGCTGCTCTCCTATGAGCTACTTTTTAAAGGGGGATATTCCTTCGCCTCGGCAAAGATCCTAGAGCTTGCGGGAGAGAGCTATCTCGACCTAAGCTATATCCTAAAGATGGCGCTACCCAAGGAACTTGTCTACGAGGATGAGATCTTTGCGGTAAGCGCCTCGGGAAAAGAAAAGAAACTCTTAAATATCGCGGTAAAGCTCTACAAGGGAGAGCTAAGGTACTTCTACGCCGACTATAAAAATTACTATTATCTTCCGATGGAGGACTATGCCGTGCATAGATCTGTCGGGAAGTTCATGGATAAGTCCGCGAGACAGCCGGCCGCACGGGCTAACTGCTATCAGCGGGTAAAAGGCGTCTTCCTTCCCGAGGAAGGGCCGATATTCACACCGATATACAGAAAGGCATACGCTGATAAGCAAAGGTATGCGAAAGTGGATCCCGCCATGCTTGGGGAGGCGGAGCTCTTTATGCGCTACGCCTCTGAGCTGCTCGGCGTCATATTTAAGAAAATAGCTGCTCAAAACCGCGGAAAATGATGTATAATGAAGCTTAGTTCAAAGCACAGTGACTATGAAGTCCCGATGAGGACTTGATGATATACAGAGACAATGGAACAGACACTTTCATCTTATAAGGTCTTTTATGAGGTCGCGAAAGCCGGCAATATCTCAAAAGCATCCAGATCGCTCATGGTGAGCCAGCCGGCCATATCGAAGGCCATAGTAAAGCTCGAGGAGAAGCTGGGCGTCCGTCTTTTTCACAGAAATTCACGCGGAGTCTCGCTCACTCCTGAGGGAGAGATCCTGTTCGCGAGGGTAGGAGAGGCGTTCGAGCATATAGAATGCGGCGAGGAGGAGATACGAAAGCTCCGCGAGTTCAATATAGGCCATCTCCACATAGGCTCGTCCACGACCCTTTGCAAATATCTCCTCATACCGTACCTGAGAGAGTTCATGAAGCAATATCCTCACATGAAGATAAGTATCACGAATCAGGACTCCTCGAGGACGATGAAGGAAGTGGAGGAAGGCCGCATAGACGTAGGCGCGGTGGTACTGAGCGACCTAAGGGGCGCGAACCATTTCTTTAAGATAATGGACGTAGAGGACATATTCGTCTGCACGCCGGATTATCTCGAAAATCTAAAGCTCGTAGAAGATGGGGATCTCGACATATTCAAGACCGCGAACGTGCTTTTGCTGGATAAGGGAAATATCACGAGAAGGTATATAGACGAGTATTTTAAAGAGCAGGACATAGTCCCGAGCCGCACCACAGAGGCGACGACCATGGATCTCCTTATAGATTTCGCGAAGATCGGTCTCGGGGTCGCGGCGGTGATAAAGGAGTTCGTGCTTTCGGAGCTTAGGGAAGGCACATTGATACAGGTGCCGCTCTCGACACCGGTAAAGAAGCGAGTGGCTGGATTCGCGTATCTCGGATCTAACGACAACGATGCGCTCAAGAAGTTCCTTCTGAGCGTGAGCTGAGGGTCTTGATGGCAAGGATGATAAATACCGATATACAGGAAGAGGATAAGCTCAATGAAGACAAGCTGAGGCCTCAGAGGCTCTCCGCCTATATCGGACAGGAAAAGATAAAGGAGATGATGTCCGTATATATAGAGGCCGCAAAAAAACGCGGGGAGCCTCTGGACCACGTCCTTTTTTACGGGCCTCCGGGGCTCGGGAAGACTACCCTCTCGGGGATCATCGCGAACGAGATGGGAGTCAACCTAAAGATAAGCTCCGGCCCGGCCATAGAAAAGCCCGGCGAGATGGCGGCCATACTGAACGATCTCTCCGAGGGAGACGTGCTCTTTATAGATGAGATACACAGACTGGATCGACAGGTGGAAGAGGTGCTCTATCCGGCTATGGAGGATTTCGCGATAGATATACTCCTCGGGAAAGAGGCGGGAGCACGGAGTGTACGCCTTGAGCTTCCCAGGTTCACCTTGGTGGGAGCCACGACGAGAGCGGGCCTTCTCACAGCCCCCTTAAGAGACCGCTTCGGGGTGATACAGAAGATGGAGTTTTACAGTCCCGACGAGCTCATGGCCATAGTCCTCCGCTCCGCGAGAGTGCTGGGAGTAGGGATCGACGAGGACGGCGCCATGCGCATAGCGCGGAGGAGCCGGGGCACGCCGAGACTTGCAAATAGGTTCCTAAAGAGAGTGAGAGACTTCGCCGAGGTGCAGTTTGACGGAGATATAACCGCGAAGGTCGCCGACTATGCTCTCGACATACTCGATGTGGATAAGCTCGGCCTGGATCAAAATGACAGAACTTATCTGCTTTGCATAATCAAGAGATTTAATGGCGGTCCAGTAGGTGTGGACACTCTAGCGGCGGCGCTGGGCGAGGACGCGGGCACTATAGAAGATGTGATAGAGCCTTATCTGTTGATGAACGGACTCATACAACGCACACCGCGAGGCAGGGTAGCCACGGAGAACGCCTATGCTCATCTCGGGATAGAGCAGTTGGGGCAGCAGAGGATGATATTATGAGAGATAAAAGGAAGGAAAAGACCGCGACGGATGTCATTATAAACGGGAAGCTATACAGCATCACCGGCGCGGACAGCGTACATATACAGAACGTGGCGGCTTTTCTAAACAGGAAGTATGCCGAGATAAAGACTACCCCGTCTTATAACCGTCTCTCAGATGAATATAAGACCCTGCTCATGAATATCAATTTAGGCGATGAGTATTTTAAGGCGGTCGCGGAAGGCGAGCGGCTTCTCGAGGAGAAAGAAGAGCTTGAGCGGGAACTCTATGCCGTAAAGCACGATATAGCCAATACCAAGATAAAGCTCGACAATTCCCTAAAGCAGCAGGAGATACTTGAGAAACGCTGCGAGGAATGGAAACAGAAATATAACGAGCTTAAGGAGGATCGGGGAGACGACTATCGACCCGAGGGAGATGACGGGATAATCTTGCTCGATCCCAAAGCACAATGAGCTGTGAGACCGTAAAGAAAACAGAGCTTTTGCTGCCGGCGGGCTCTTATGAATGTGCTAAGGCGGCGGTGAATGCGGGGGCGGACGCTGTATACATGGGCGGTCCGCTTTTTTCTGCCCGCGCCTACGCGGAGAGCGCGAAAGTGAGTGAGGACGGAGAGCGGGATATGCTCCTTGACTCGATAGACTATTGTCATATCCACGGCGTAAAGCTCTACATGACGCTCAATATA
>CAZQFD010000049.1:0-7986 GCA_964592535.1 uncultured Lachnospiraceae bacterium
TTTCCTTCGCGAAGTAGCGCTCCCAAAGCTTCTGCTGAGCCTTAGTGTCACGTCCTTCTCCGTAGGCTTCTTCTCTCCAACTTTCAAGTAATGTCATGTCCTAACTCCCGTTAAATGTTTTAGGCTCTCAAAAGCCCGACTTAGCGCTTAGTATAACCTTTTAAGACGGATGTTTCAAGTCCCGCCGAGACCCGAAGTGACACGTGGCGTCCGACCTTGGGGCTGAAAGCTTTATTTGACTTTCTTGCGCGTCGCTGAAAGTTCACGCCTCCCAAACGCTCTCAGAACAGATCACAGCAGGTCCTTATTTGCCGCGAGCAAGAGGTGTTTTGCCAGCACCGCGGTCGTCACCGCTCCGATCCCGTCCGGCACCGGGGTGATGGCCGAGGCTTTCAGCTTACAATCCTCCATATCCACGTCCCCGCAGAGCCTACCCTCGCTGTCTGTATTTATGCCCACATCTATGACTACGCAGCCCCGTTTTATATGATCCGATGTCACAAAGCGCGGCTTTCCTACAGCACATATCAATATATCCGCGCGTTTAGTTATCTTCTGAAGCTCCGTCGTCTTACTGTGGCATATAGTTACCGTAGCGTCACGCTTTAAGAGCAGCATGGCAAGAGGCTTCCCCACTACCGAGGAGCGTCCCATTATCACGACGTTCTTACCGCTCACGTCTATATGGTAATAGTCCAGAAGCTCTACGACCGCCTGCGCCGTACAGGGTACGAAGCTGTCAGATCCGAGATAGATACCAGCGGCGTTTACGGGGCTCACTCCGTCCAGATCCTTTTCGCTGTCTACACAGCTTATGATGAAGCCCTCATTTATCTGCTCGGGGAGCGGACGCATGAGTAAAAGCCCGTCTACATATTTGTTTTCGTTTATGCCGTTGAATACGCGACGAAACACGCTGTCGCTCACGTCCGCGGGCAATACCGTGGTCTCCGCGTCCATACCGAACTCCCGAACTCTCTTTACGGCATTCTTTTCATAGCTGATATCTTCAGGCCGTTCTCCGCAGCGAAGTATCATGAGCTTTGGCTTTCTGCCCAGCATGATCTCCACGGCCTGTACCTTTTCCTTTATCTCTGCTCCTATGCTGTCCGCAACAGGTTTACCTTTAAGTTCCTTCATATTCCTCCCAAGGCCCTTCGGCCGCTTCTTTAATGACTGAAAGCTCCATTTTTTTGAGGCTTCCTTCATCGGTGTTCTCTTCGCCGTCAGTCTCTTTGGCGGTCGGCGTTTCATCTTTCGATCCCGTTGCCATCGCGCTTATCCCGGCCAAGATCCTCTTTACTTCGGATCTTCGCTTTTCATAGAGGATAGTGAGCGCAAGGAACGATATCGCAAGCACCGATACCGCCGCGCCCGTTATGAGCCCATCCGGCATATAGCTCAATTCTATCATATGTTCGCCCAAAGGAACAGATACCGAAAGGAAAGTATCATAGACTTTAGCCGTTTCGACCTCCTCTCCGTCTATCTTTACGCTCCAACCGCTATCATAGGGTATGCTTAAGAACAGCGTCCCTTCCGTCTCACCCTCTCTCAACATCGACAGATCTACATTCACCGTGCCTACGACATAGCCGTCTTCCCAATAACTTACGTCGAGGCCTCCGCGGCTCAGCTTTTCACACATCTCAGAGAGCGCGTCGTAATCTACTCGGTAGAGCTGGGCTTCCATCTCCTCTCCGTTCGTCTCAGAGCTAAGGCGTATGAGCTCGCCTTCGGTAAGCTCCCCGAGTTCTATGAGATATCCTCTGTCTACATTACTGAAAGTGCGACGGCGCTCGGACCATGTGACCGTCACGTCTCTTATATCAGGATTTTTTATAAGCGCGTAATATTCACCGTCCTCTGTGATCGTCACAGCGTAATTTTCTCCGTCTGTGTTCCCAAGTTCTCCGTTCGGCACCAACACTGCGCTCACTCCCAGAAGGTCGCAAAGGGAGTTTTGGATAAGGATAGGGTCGTCCAACTCAAACATCCAACTCTCATCCATATTTCCCTGCAATATATAGCCTATCGGCAACACATGATTTTTCTCATAGAGGTAGGCGTCTCCCCTGCTCTCGATGAAGGTAAGGCCCTCACCCTCCGAACGGGCGGACTCATATATCTCATATCTCACCGAGAACAGCATATCCACAAGAGGCGTCGATCCGTTCAGGCTGTAGGCGTTCGTGGAGCCTTCGCAGCCCAGCTTTTTGAAGAACGCGGTGCAATCCGCATTGGCCACGGAAGAAAAGAGTGAGGCCGATGGAAAATTGAGCCATGCTCCGTCGTTCTTTGTCTTAGATGAGACTCGCTCCACTCTGAAAAAGTCGGAGCTGGGAAAGAGGCTCTCGATAAGCGCTCGGATGTCCTCATTATTGGCCACATAACTCTCTCTGCTCGTGGTGGTGATACCTGTCACGGCAGTATTGGCCGAAAGTTCGAGCGCAGCTACGCAAAGTGCGATGAACCCTGCAGTCCTGCGGGTCAACTTTCCGCTCCTGTAAAAGTAAAGAAGCATGGTATATATGGAAAGCAGCAGCAAGGCCGCGTAATAGGATATGAAACTTATGTCGCCATCTCCCGAGCCTACAAGCTGTTGGCAGAGCAGGATGAATACGGCACCTACCGCGAAGGCCCTTATAAGCTCTCGCTTTTTGAGATAGATCTTCTTTTGGTATGCTCTGTAGCAGACAAAGATCAAAAGAAAGATGTATATATAGGACTGCCTTGCCGGGAGAGAATTGGGGTAATGCAGGCCGTGCCAGATAAAATTCAGCACGTTTATCGAAAATCCCATAAGGAAGAAGATGAGGAGCACCGTATAGACTGCTTTCTCCTTCGCTTTTATGCCCTTATTCATCAAAAAGAGCGGAAAGAATAAGAATACCGCCGTACCACAGTAGATGTTGGGCCAATGTGCAAGAGCCTGTTCCGTCTCCACTCCTGGAAGGTGCCTCGCGAGCATCTCTACTATCGAAAAGTATTCGTTATAGGTCTTAGGGAAATTTATGTCAGCCGAGGCCGTATATGCCATGGCCGCTATCTCCGGGAGAAGAAGCACCGCGGCAAGCCCTCCCGCAAGCAGGCTGTACCAGCAAAACCTCAACGCGCGGATCAGGAAAGCCTTAAATGAGTCCGGCTTATAGAGCACACAGAGCGCCACGAAATAGATACATAGGAAGAGGCAGCTCATGATGGAGATGTAGTAATTCGAAAGTATACCGATCCCCAGACTCAGCGTATAGGTCAGCCCCTTTCCCGTAAGAAGGAGCTTTTCTATCCCGAGCATGACCAGCGGGAAGAGCACTATACAGTCGAGCCACATGATGTTCCAATAGTAGGCGCACATATAGCCTGAGAGCGCGTAAAAAACAGAAAACAGGGCTATACCTGTATCCGCCCGTTTGCTGTGCGCCCGAAGATAACGGCTCATGGAGACGCCGCAGAGCCCGATCTTAAGTATCACCATGACCATGATGAACTCTATGACATGATCTTTACTCACGAATATAATGAACCAGTTCAGCGGGCTTGCCAGATAGTAGGCATAGAGCGCGACGAAATTGATCCCAAGACCTATGTCAAAACTATAAAGCAGGGAGCTTCCAGTTTGCAGTTTTTCGCGAAGCTCCGATAAGAAGGGGGCATACTGATGATACATATCCGTCCTGAGGAAGCATTCTTCTCCGAAAGGATAGACGTTCATCGCGATGAGTATGACGGTGACTATCAGCGCGGGTATGAGAAAAGAGAGAAGATATATATTTCTATTTTTTCGTGAAAATGAAAAGCTTGCTTGCCACATAGTTGAGCACCACATTTACCACCGAGGTAAGTATCTTCGCCAAATACTCATTTGCGGAAAATATATCCACCATCACCCAGATAAGAGCCGTCACAAGGACTCCGCTGAGAAGCCTTGCCGCTACAAATGAGAAGATCTCCCGCAAGAGACCCGATAAGCTATGCTCACGGCTCCGAAATACGATGAGCTTATTCGTGATATACGCGAACGCCAACGCCCCGACCCATGAGCCTATCTGCGCCATGAGAGCGGCATTGCTGCCCATGATCCCAATGGCCTTCAGTCGTTCGTTTATGAGAGCAAAGAGCAGGAAGTCTACAACTGTCGTGAGTCCTCCCACTATAACATAGGCGATCGTCTCACGATTCAGAAACCTGTTCATCACGTCTTTTATCATTTCTCTCCCTATATCGCCTTAAATGCTCGGTAAACTCTTCTTCACTCACTCCCAAGCTCTCCAGCCTGCGGCGCTGCCGTTTTTTCGCCTGCTGCTTGCGGAGGCGTTCCTCTCGCACTTTCTTAGCCCTATAGGCTATGCCGACCGCGATCAACAAGACGACCGCGATCCCTACGCCCGCTACAGTGACTATCGGGATCCCCGCCGAAACTATCTCATCGGGTGCGAGAGGCATCTCTAATGAGATCGTTGACTCCTTTTCATTAAGTATATAATAGCTTCCGCTGGTATGTCCGTCGTAGGTGAGTGTGAGCTTCGCCACGGCTCCCTCAGGGGCATAGTCTCCGAGATCCAGATCGTAACTGACCTCTACATCGCTCTCCGCCGCGCCGTTCGGCAGAGTCATGAGGAAGGCCTTATCCGTTTCTATGTTGTTGCCGCCTTCGGTCAAGACCGCGTCCTCTATAAGATGCGACTCGATATCGAAAAGGCTTAGAACGCTCGTCGCGTCTGCGTTATAGAAATTGTCAAATCCGAAGTCGAGCAAGGTTTTGGTATCTATGTAGTGCTCCGGATTAGTATCTCTCAACACTACTGCCGCAAGACGTCTGCCTTCATCTTCGGCCATGGTGACGAGAGTATTTCCTGAGGCCGTGATATATCCCGTCTTTCCTCCCACGACCCTGCTGTCGTAGTACCCGCTCCCCTCTCTCAGCATACGGTGCTCTATAGTGACCAAAAGCCCCGTGGGGACATTTTCATTGGCGGGGAGCCTATAGGAGTTCACGCTCTCTATCTCAAGGAAGGTCTCGTTATCGAAAAGCTCCGCAGCTATGAGCGCCATATCATAGGCGGAGGTGATATGCTCGGGATCTGTGAGTCCGCTCGGATTTTTAAAATTCGTATCCGTACAGCCAAGCGCCTCAGCCTTCTCATTCATAATGGCCGCGAACTCCTCTAGGCTACCCGCAACGTGCTCGGCAAGCGCATTGGCCACGTCATTCGCAGAGTAAAAGAGGAGAGCATAGAGGCAATCCTCCACGCTCATCTCATCTCCCGCGCTCATGTATGCCGTCACCGCGCCGTATTCCAGATCCGACACCGCGGTCTGCGAGAAGGTCACTGTCTCATCGAGCTCGCAGTTCTCCAATACCACAAGGGCCGTCATGAGTTTCGTGATAGAGGCGGGATAATAGGTGTCGTGGGTATTTTTTCCATACAGCACGGCTCCGGTATCTACATCCATCACGATAGCCGCCTCTGCGTTGATACCGCTGAGCGTGCCCCAGCCCGAAGCGTAGCTCAAAGTGCCTCCCGTAAGCAGGAAGGCCGCAAAGATAAGAGCGAAGATCACTCCTTTTATATGTATGATACTTTTTTGATAAAAAGCATTCAAGTTCATGTCTTAAGCTTCGTAAGCCTCGCGTAATTGAAAAGATATTGCTGTATCACACCGCCGTAGGGCTTATATTCCTCTGGCCAGCTACCGCCGTAGACTGCATCTATCACCCTGTGCATCCACACATCGACTGGGGCTATGTCTAACCTGTGATAGGCAAACAGCGCGACGCAAGAAGCCACCTTTAGGCCGACGCCCTTAAGCTCCATAAGCCGCTCTAAAAGCTCCTCTGTCGGAAGCTCGCCGATCCCCTCAAGCCTTCCTTCAAGCACCGCTTCGGCCGCGCCCCTCACATAGGGCGTGCGGTATCCGAGCCCGCAGGCCGAGAGCTCATCCGTACCCGCCTCTAAAAGCGCGGAAGGTTCGGGGAAGCAATGATAGCACTCTGTCTTACCCGTCCTAAGCTCCAGCGTCCTTTCTTCACCGAAGCGTTCACAAAGCCTTTCTACGGAGGTCCGTATGGCAGGGACGGACTTTCTCTGAGAGATGATAAAAGAAATGAGCGTCTCAAAGCTATCCTGTCTCAATATCCTGATGCCCTTGCCGAAAAACATGGCGGTCTTAAGATATTCATCCTCCGAAAGCGCGATGCCCCTATAGTTTTCGTAATCCGCGTCAAGGTCGAAGTAAGCCCTCCAGCTAAGGTCGAAGTCCTCCCTCTCACAGCTAAACGAAAAGTCCCCATCTCCTTCTTCATATATATAAAGACAGTCTCTGTTCGCTATGACCCTATAGACGCCCTCGGCGGATGAAGTCATGCGAAAGCATTGCCCGGACTCCGCTATGGCTGACGGGGAAAAGTCCTCTAAATGCAGTCTCGTCTTATAGTCTATATCTGTGTAGACTGTACCTTTACAGTCTGCGTCTTTATATCCTGTCTCTCTCATCCGAACCTTTCGTCTGACAGCCAAAGCCGCATGTATCCGATCTTCTCTCAGTCCGAGGCATATATCCTGAACGGATAGCGGTTGCCCTCAGTGTCTTCGGCATAGTATACCACGATCCGGTCTCCATCGTTTGCCGAGAGCACTCCTTCATCCATAGGACAATTATCCTTTAAGAAAGAGAGCGTCTCACCGTTTCCGGTATCTAATGTAAAAGTGCTCATGGCATTGTCTATCATCACGCCGGCGGCATAGCCGATGGTATAGTCTCCCTCCGGCAGCATGGCCACGAAGATCGTATCTTCGCTGTTATTTATGATGTCGCCCAAGAACATGACAGCTGTCTCCGTCCCCGCCGAGGCCTCGACGAGTATGTCTCCGAACTCTATACTGCGGACAGCCCAGACATTTTCCGGATCGAGCTTATCTGTGAAGGTGTAGATCGTGCTTCCGTCGTCTTCCTTTACGACACGGTTTATGATGGCGTGCATTATGCCGAAATAGTCCCTCTCTCCTTCAGATCCGACACCCTCGGCGGAGGCTAGGGTCTCGGGATAAGTCTCGGAGCTTAATGTCTCGGATGCAGCTTCCGTAGCTTCCGATCCGTCCTCGGCTTTGGTGATGTCGCCTACGGAGATCTCCGTGCCTTCGCTGCCCGTCTTCTCCCCGCTTTTTTGTGAACAGCCTGTAAGTATCATCACGCAAAAAAATAACGTGATTATTTCTTTTTTGATATTAAATTTCGCTGTTTTTTTCATTTATTCGTTTATAACCTATAAAACGAGCTCATTTCCCAATGCATTTAATAACTTAAGTCCGTACGAGCCCGCGGGAATGTTGTAGGTCTCTGTGTCCATAGGAGCTGTCTTTGCATTTTCTAAGACGAGCTTTTCGGGAACTTCTTTTTTCCATCTTTGACAGATCCTAACTCTCGATCTTCATCTGATCCTCACGATACGGAAGACTACTTATCTTTATCCCTCATAAGGCCGCTCCTATGACTACGATCCCTACCCATGACAGCAGCATGAGTACGCTTAGAGCACCTCCGATATACGCGAAAAGGTGAGCCGTTTCCTGCTCTCTTATGCCTAATACAGCGGATACTATACCCATCAGTGAAAAAAGTATACAGCTGATCCCAAGGACTCCTGCCGCGAGAGGGCTCTCGCCGCGGCTCCTGACAGCCATATAGATAGTAGCTACTGTAAGTATCACTACCGCGAGCGAGGCAAAAAAAGAATACCACCCATTTTTTGCAAAAGGCTTTTTTATATATGAATATTTTTTTAATTCTTTTTCACTCAACGATCGTCGTCCGCCCCGACTGAATCTATCTCTCCCGGGTCTATCTTCCTTATATTTATATTGTTACGCTTCTTTCTTTGCCGATACCTTTTCACCAATGTTTTTACTGATCCATAGAGGTAAAAACCGAGAAGCGCCCCTACGGCAATCAGCAGTCTATCGTCAACATCAAGGCTACCCACCGCGC
>CAZQFD010000050.1:0-7958 GCA_964592535.1 uncultured Lachnospiraceae bacterium
TCAGGTCGAAGCAATGACCATGTCGGACAGGGTATTTGTTATCAATCACGGCGTTATCCAGCAGATCGGAACACCGCTGGAGATCTACCGTAATCCGGCAAATCAATTTGTCGCCAGTTTTGTGGGAAAGGAAAATTTCGTGAAAGGCGTGGCCGAAGACGGAAAGATCCGGTTTACAGAGCTGGAACAGTCCATGGATTATGACGGACCTCTCCGCGGAAAAGTCGTCGTGGCTGTCCGGCCTGAAAACATCCATATTTCCACAGACCCCGGACAGTTGAACGGAACCATCTCTGCCATGTTCTACTTAGGGGATGTAAACGACTGTAGGGTACGGATCGGCGGCGGCGAATTGCGAGTGATCGCAGACCCGCACAGCTTTGATCATTTGGGAGTCGGGCAGCAGGCAGGACTGGTCATCAAAGAATTCATCGTTTTTGAGGATGACGGAAAAGATGATCACGACAAGATATTGACCTGACAACTAAGAACTCCCAACCGCCCCGCGAAGTCTATATTCACATTAGATCCATTCAAAAGAGAGGAGAGCCCTGGCTCTCCTCTCCTTATGTACAAAACCTACAGCCGAAAGCCTTTATAGGCCGCTGCACCCTTTATCCCCTCATCGATCACATCCAGGGAATATCGGTATAAATTCCTGCGTGAGGCCGTTTACTAGACCAAGATCGGTGATTATCATGCCGGGCACTACGGGCAGCGCCATGCTCGCAGTGGCGAGCACCGAGATCGTGCCGTCGCTTATCTTATCTATATCTTTCTGGATCCTTTCTATATCCTCGGAGATTTCCTTGCAGCTACCGGATGACATAAGCCCCGCTACGGGTAATCTCAGCACCGAAGCTCCTTCCTCGGAGACTGCGCACACACCGCCGCCGCACGCCTCGAGTGCCCTCGCGGCTTTATAAGCGCTGTCCGGGTCTTTGTAGAGGATCGTGAGATTGTGACTGTCGTGGGAGACGGTCGAGGCCATAGCCCCCTTCTTAAGAGCGAAGTCCTTGAATATCGATATGGTCTTTCCGCCGTTCCCATAGCGGTTCACGAGACAGATATAGCAGAGCGAGGGATCCCCGCTTATATCCACCGTCCCGTCTTTTACGGGCAGCTCCATCTCAGTGAGGTCGCGGTATTTTCTGTTCCGCTTTGAGGGATACATGACGCTCACCTTTATAGTGTCTCCTGTGTACCCTTTAGGGACATACATCTTAAAGTCATCCGCTGACTTTATCTGAGGGATATTGACGGTATTAGGAAAATCGGGGCGTGCTCCCGGTTTATCATCTCCCAGATAGATCCCTTCCTTCGCTATCAGTTTGCCTTCGGTAAATACGGCCAATGGACGAGATCCGCAAAGATCGCCTACGAGCTGCATATCGGCTATATATCCGGGAGCGATCGCGCCCAGATCCTCAAAACCGTATTCGCGAGCCGTGTTCAACGTAGCCATGCGTACGGCGTCTCTCTCATCTATCCCCAGCTCAACGCACATCCCGAGCACGGCATTTATATGGCCCACGGTAAGGAGATCCTTCGCGTGCACGTCGTCGGTGCAGATCGAGATGAAGTCCTTCCAGCGGAGGTCTTTACACCCCTCTATGAGATGATTTAGCCTTTTAGAGATAGAGCTTTGACGCAGGTTCACATGAAAGCCCATACGGAGCTTTTCCAATATCTCCTCCGCGGTAGAGCTCTCGTGATCGCTCATAGGGCCTCCGATACGATATGCCGCGAGCTCCTTCCCGCTGACATACGGCGCGTGGCCCTGAAGGTATACGTCTCGTTTTATGCCCTCGTCTATAATGGTATGCATACGCTCGGAGTCGTTATATACGCCTACAAAATCCATTATCTCTGCGATACCTATCACGCCTTCCGTATCCAGCAGTTTTCCTATATCCTCTGCGCCAAATTCAGCCCCGCAGGTCTCTTTTCCGGGTACCGAGGGCACGCAGGAGGGTACGAGGACGAACTGTCTTAAGGCGGAACGCTTTGAGTTCTCCAGCATGAACTTTATGCCTTCTATCCCCATGACATTGCCTATCTCGTGAGGATCTGTGCATATCGTGGTCGTGCCCCACGGCAGTATCGCACGGCTCAGGTCCTCGGGGATCATCATAGTGCTCTCGACGTGCATATGGGGGTCGATAAAACCGGGGATGAGATAATTGCCGCCCCCGTAATATGTCTCCTTCGCAGGGAGCGGAGCCTCCTCTCCTTCGGTCCTGACGTTCACTATCATGCCGTCCAGTATATCCACCTCGGCGGGATATATCTCCCCCGTAAATACATTTAGGAGACGTATATCTACGATGCTGAGGTCGCAGGCAAGCTTTCCCATGGCCGCCTTGATGAGGCGGCTCCTGTCTACATCCTTCTTGACTCTCATCAAAACTCCTTTCCGCTAAATGGCTGATGAGCAGCGTAAAAATGGTGGCCTTATCGCGCCGTTAAAAGACAAAGGCCCCTCCGGACTCTTCATCTGTTTATCAGTATATCATATCGTCCCTCGTACATTGATAATATTTTGATTACTTTCTAACAAAATATGCTATAATCATAAAAGATCTTTTTGATCACGGGAGGTTTGAAATGGGTAAATATCTTGAACTGGACCGCTCTAAGGTATCTGGATTCGTGACCGAAGAAGAGATCCTGAACTTTGAAAAGACCGCGCTAAGCGCGAAAAAGACCCTGGTTTCAGGCTCAGGCGCAGGCAATGAGTTCCTCGGTTGGGTGGATCTGCCTGTAAACTATGATAAAGAAGAATTTGCGAGGATAAAGAAGGCGGCGGATAAGATCCGTTCGGATTCAGACATCCTCGTGGTAGTCGGTATCGGGGGCTCCTATCTTGGAGCGAGGGCCGCCATAGAATTTTTGACAGACAGCTTTTATAACCTGTCCGACAAGGAGGCCAGGAAGGCTCCGCAGATACTCTTCGCAGGCAATTCCATAAGCTCTAAGTATCTCTCAGACCTCCTGAGGCTCATAGGCGATAAGGACTTTTCCATAAATATCATCTCTAAATCAGGCACCACCACCGAGCCCGCCATAGCGTTCAGGATATTGAAGGAAAAGCTTGAGGCAAAATACGGAAAAGCCGGGGCTGCCAAAAGGATATATGCCACGACCGACAAGGCAAGAGGCGCGTTAAAGAGCCTTGCGGATGAAGAAGGCTATGAAGAGTTCGTCGTGCCGGACGAGGTGGGAGGAAGATACTCGGTGCTCACCGCTGTGGGCTTGCTTCCGATAGCCGCCGCGGGCTGTGATATAGATATGCTCATGAAGGGCGCAGAGGATATGCGAGAGCTTTGTCTTGAAAGGCCGTATATGGAGAACGACGCCGTGCTCTACGCCGCGATCCGAAACATACTGCACAGGAAGGGAAAGCTCGTAGAGATACTGGCGAACTATGAGCCTTCGGCGCATTATGTGTCTGAATGGTGGAAGCAGCTCTACGGCGAGTCTGAGGGCAAGGATCAAAGGGGCATATTCCCCGCTTCGGTAGACCTTACGACCGACCTCCATTCTATGGGACAGTTCATACAGGACGGGAGCCGCATACTGATGGAGACCGTGCTTGATATAAATGAGAGCCCTGCCGAGATCGTGCTGAAAGAGGAGGAAAAGGATACCGACGGCATGAACTATCTCGCCGGGAAGAACGTGGACTATGTGAACAGATCCGCGATGAACGGTACTCTGCTCGCGCACACGGACGGAGGAGTGCCCTGCCTTAAGATAAATATCCCCGCTCAGGACGCTTATTCTCTGGGGCAGCTCTTTTACTTCTTCGAGTTCGCCTGCGGCGTGAGCGGCTACATCCTCGGCGTAGACCCGTTCGATCAGCCGGGAGTAGAAAGCTATAAGAGAAATATGTTTGCCCTGCTTGGAAAACCGGGCTATGAGGAGCTGTCAAAAGAGCTTAAGAGCAGACTTTGATGATAATGTTACACTAGGAGGTATTATCAAATGGGACGACTTGTACCCGCTACTGAGATGTTGAATAAAGCCCTCAAAGGGAAATATGCTATAGGCCATTTCAATATCAACAACTTGGAATGGACGAAGGCCGTGCTTCAGGAATGTCAAGAGCTGAACACCGCTGTCATCCTCGGCGTATCCGAGGGTGCGGGAAAGTATATGTGCGGATTTAAGACGGTCGCGGCTATGGTAGAAGCTATGCTCGATGAGCTGGATATCACGGTGCCTGTAGCGCTTCACCTGGATCACGGCAGCTATGAGGGCTGCTTAAAATGCATAGACGCCGGATTTTCATCGATCATGTTCGACGGCTCTCACCTTCCGATAGAGGAAAATATCGAAAAGACGAAGGAGCTCGTGAAGCTCGCGCATGAGCACGGTATGTCCATAGAAGCCGAGGTCGGATCCATAGGCGGAGAAGAAGACGGAGTAGTCGGAAAGGGCGAGTGCGCGGATCCCGACGAATGTAAGCGGATCGCAGATCTCGGCGTAGACTTTCTCGCCGCGGGCATCGGCAATATCCACGGTGTATATCCCGAGAACTGGCAGGGACTTTCCTTCGAGACTTTGGCGGCCATAAAAGAGAAGATAGGAGAGCTTCCGCTTGTGCTTCACGGCGGCACGGGCATCCCCGAGGACATGATAAAGAAAGCCATATCTCTCGGAGTATCTAAGATAAATGTAAATACGGAGTGCCAGCTTGCCTTCGCTAAGGCCACTAGAGAATACATAGAGGCCGGCAAGGATAAAGAAAAGAAGGGCTTCGATCCCCGTAAGCTCCTAAAGCCCGGTACAGAGGCCATCATGGAGACTGTAAAGGCTAAATGCGAGATGTTCGGCTCCGTGGGAAGCGCGGCAAACTAAAATAAATATCTGTATCAAGATCATCCCCCTTCTGGGCCCCAGGGTAGGGGGATGTTTTTATTCGCGGATGTCCGGCGCTCTTCTCTATTTCAAGATCGCCTGTTTTCTGAGGAGCTTCACGACGGGCGCCGCTAAGGTCGCCACTATGATCGCCGTTATCACGCCCAGAAGGAGGCGATAAGCCATGCCTCCGAAGATGAGCACGGGAGTGTAGTAACCGAACAGCACGCTGTCGAGCCAGTTCACCAATGTATTGGCTATGGTGGTGATGACAGCCGCGACGGAGCAGACAGCATAAAGTGCAGAGCGGTGTTGCTCGAGCCTCTGTCCTCTTTTTAAGAAGACTGCGGCCCCGAGGCCTACCGTTATGCCTCTCAGTGCGGGAGGTATGAGATAAAATATCGTGGTGTAGCTGAGACCGTAGCTTAGGAGCTGCTTACACAGCTCGCCTATCAGAGCGGTGAGCATGGCGTCCACAGGGCCGAACAGCAATGCCATCACGACGGTAGGCAGTGAAGCGAAGGATATACGCAGCGTCCCGATATTGACGGACAGATAGAGCGACATAGGCACATACATGGCGGCGCACAATGCCACGCAGCAGAGCCTCAGAGTTTTTTTGGACATAGAGACCTCCTTTTGTATTCGGCAGTTTGCCGCACAGAGGAAGTATCATATGATATATCCGAATATGCGACAGCGGGATGCGGGATACATACTGCGGGATCTCCCCTTCGTCCCGAAAGCAACTCCCCGTCTTTCAGGCACTTACACACATATATCCCTACTCTGCCGGCCCTCTGAGAGGGCGCTCTTTTCGCTGATTATATCCTAACTTCCGCTATAGTGCAAGTAGAGACGGATCTGCGAAGCTCTCTCCACAGCGAGAGCTTCGGAAAACAGCCCCAAGATGTTCAAAAACCGTTATATATATAAAAATATGAACATGATCCTAGCAATCGCCCCGTCCTTATGCTATACTTTATCGAAAGACATTGAAAAAGCCTAAAGACCGGGCAAGATGTCTGAAAAAAGAAGGCGAAAAAAGGCGCGCGGTATGGATAAGAAAGTATATATCTTAAGAGCTATATTTGAGAATGAAAGCAAAAAGCACCCGTCCAGGCTCACTCAGAGAGAGCTTCGCGAGTCGGCAGGCGTCTCTCTCGGTTCCACTAACAAGCTCCTTTTGGAGTGCAAAGACGAGGGCCTTTTGATTCCTGTTAAAGAGCTCGGCTATCAGCTCACGGACGAAGGACTTCGCTATCTGGAGCCTTATAAGGTAGAAAAGGCTGTCATACTTGCTGCGGGTCTTGGTTCCCGCTTCGTCCCCCTTAGCTTCGAGACGCCTAAAGGGCTCCTTGAAGTATTCGGTGAGCCGATGATGGAACGTCAGATAAAGCAGCTTCATGAAGCAGGGATAACGGATATAAGCATAGTAGTAGGCTACCTAAAGGAAAAGTTCGACTATCTCACGGATCGTTACGGAGTAAAGCTCATCTATAATCCCGAATACGCTGTTAAAAATACCATAGCCTCGGTCTACGCGGCCGCGGCGGAGTTTGAAGGGCATAATACCTATATCCTTAACTCGGACAACTGGCTTAGGGACAATATCTATCATCTCTATGAGGGCCGCGCTTGGTATTGCGCGCAGCATGCAGACGGCCCGACCTCCGAGTGGGTGCTTAAGACAGACGTGAAGGGACGTATCACCGATACCTATCCCGGAGGGAAGGACTGTGACTATATGTACGGCCCGGCATATTTTTCGAGAGAGTTCTCGGATAAGTTCATGCCGGTATTGAAGCTCTATCATGAGCTTCCGGGCACTGAGGGATATTTCTGGGAGCATGTCCTTATGGAGATGTTGAATGGCAATGCTAAAAAACGCGCCACGGCATATTTCGGAAAGCTCACGAGTGCGGAGCATTGGAAGGATATAGAGATGTATATCTCTCTCATGCCCCCCGATACCGTATATGAATTTGAGGATCTGGAGCAGCTTCGAAGCTTCGATCCCCGATATGAGAATGATTCCGGCTCTCAGGCCATGCAGGTCGTGAGCCATGTGTTCAATGTGTCGGAGTCCGAGATAGTGAAGATAAAACGGCTCAAGGCCGGCATGACGAATAATTCATGGCTCTTTTCCGTACACGGAGAGGACTATATCTGCCGTATACCCGGGGAGGGCACCGGGAAACTCGTCCGCAGAGACGAAGAAAAGGCGGTCTATGAGGCGATAGAGCCCCTTTCTATATCCGAGGAGATCGTCTACATGGACGCCGATACGGGATATAAGATCTCGAGATTTTATAAAAACAGCAGGAACGCGGACCCGAAAGACCCCGTAGATCTGAGATATTGTATGAAAAAGCTGAGGCTGCTTCATACTTCAGGCGTGAGGGTGGAGCATACCTTCGATATAGGCGAGCGTATAGACTGGTATGAGGAGCTGTGTCTGGAGAGCGTCGGGATAGATAAAAAGTCGGTCTTTGCGGAAGGCTCGTCAGAGGAGGATATCCGCGAGAGCCTTTCCCACGCTGTCCCGTTTTCGGACTACATGGAGATAAGGGCTATGAAAATGCGGCTCTGTGAGTACCTCGACAGCCTTCGCAGGGAGAAATGCCTTTCGCATATCGACTCTGTATATGACAACTTCCTTTTCCTTAAAGGCGCGGATATTTCCGAGACGGAGCGCGACCTTGCACTTATAAGGCTGATCGACTGGGAATATTCAGCCATGTGCGACCCGTTCATAGACCTCGGTATGGCGGCTATCTACGCCTATATGAATGAAGAGGAGGCTCGTAGGCTCGTAGCCTATTATCTTGAAAGGGAGCCTACGCCGCTCGAATATAATGTCGTCTACAGCTATATGGCCCTCGGAGGCCTCTTGTGGGCGCTTTGGGGCATATATAAGGAGAATCTGGGAGTTCAGTTTACGGACTACACGCTTAAGATGTATCGTTACTTTAAGACCTATTACAAAAAGGTGGATATGACGCTTCGATAGGCGTGAGGCAAGGCCTGAAGAAGGGCGTCCTGTAAAGAAATATTTATAAAAGCTAAGGAAAAAAGATATACATTCCCGAGGC
>CAZQFD010000051.1:0-5514 GCA_964592535.1 uncultured Lachnospiraceae bacterium
GACCGGCTCCATAGCCGAGAGAGCGAGGATGGTACAGCAGTATAACGAAAAACACAGTAAAAAGAAATAGGAGATACTATGGAAACGATAAGAGTTTCAGCAAAGACTCTGGACGAGGCCATTACGAAAGCCTGTATAGAGCTTGGTGTCGCCAGCAGTTCCTTAGAATATGATATAGTAGAGACCGGTTCTCACGGTATCTTCGGTATAGGCGCGAAGCCTTATGTCATCAGCGCCAAGGTAAAGGACGATGTAGAGCTAGTGAATCTGGATTCATTCTCCATAAAGGACGCCCTTAGGGATATCGAAGAGGATCTTAAAGAAAACGCTTCAGAGGAGTCCCTCAAAAAAGAGGATATACCTCGCAGAAAAAAATCTAAAGAGGGCAGAAAAAACGAGGTGAAGGGCCGAAGGCATGAGGACAGATCCGATAGAACCGTATACTCAAAGCCCGAGATAAAAGAAAAAGTCGTAAAAGAGTACAGATCTCCGGAGAAGGATGTCGAAGCTAAAGAAGAATGCCACGTCGCGCCCTTCATAAAGGAAGAAAAATCTGCTCATGATAACGCGAGTGCCCATGATACTTCCAACAAACAAAAGGCCGTAAGCTTCCTTGAGTCCATATTTAAAGGTATGGATCTAAATGTCAATATAAAAGCAGAGGAAGATACGAAAAATCACGAGCTCAGTATAGAGCTTTCGGGATCTGATATGGGGGTCCTTATCGGCAAAAGAGGACAGACTCTCGACGCTCTTCAGTATCTCACTGGTCAAGTGGTAAATAAGCACAGCGATGTATATATAAGAGTCAAGATAGATACGGAAGATTATCGTAAGCGAAGGAAGGAGACTCTTGAGAAGCTGGCTAAAAATATAGCCCACAAGGTAAGGAGGACCGAAAGGCCCGTCGCTCTGGAGCCCATGAATCCCTATGAAAGAAGGATAATACACTCTTCCTTACAGGGAGAAAAGGACATCCTTACAAGGTCTGAGGGCGAGGAGCCTTATCGCCATGTGGTGGTATATTGCTCTAAGAGATATAAGAGAAAAACTCCCACTCAAAAAGAAGAAGCTTAGGACCTTATCAAAGTAAAAGATATCGACCTTAAAAAAATAAAAAGATTTGATATAAAGGGCGGACGATAGGATCTTCACTTTAAATTTTGAGAAGATAGACGGTCTGCCCTTTCTGTTTGTATATTTTGTGGTATAGCGGTAATTATACACAAAATGTTGACATAGTGTTGATTACTCTTAATTTTATCAACATTTTTTTTAAATATCCTCCTATTAATGAGTAGAATTAAAGACTGTTTTGTAGTAAAATATACGGGTAGGTCTTTGCCCTTAAAACGTTACGCGGATGGGCATTTTCGTCTGTAAAGATAAGACCTAAGACCTCTTTTAAGAGACAGGCTTTCACTATGAGTATCGATATAAAAGAAAAATGGAATGATATAATAAACTATATGAAGGACGAGTTCGACATCTCGGATGTGTCCTATGAGACTTGGCTTGCGCCGCTCAGTATCTATATGAGCAGTGACAGTGAACTTTATATCTTAGTCCCTGATGAATTTTACAGATCCTATATAGATAAAAAATATCAAAAACCTTTTAGGGTAGCTATCGAAGAGATAAGCGGTCTTAAACTGCAACCCGTATTCATTACGGAGGATGATATAAAAAAAGAGGAATATATCGATGATAGCTCTATAAAACCCAAGGAAGAAGTAAATCATTCGGTGATAGAAGAAGCCAATCTAAATCTCAAGTACACTTTTTCTTCCTTTGTTGTAGGCCCTACCAATAAACTGGCGCACGCGGCTTCGGTCGCTGTGGCCGAGAGTCCAGGAAAAGAATTTAAGATCCTCTACATATACGGAGGTGTGGGGCTCGGTAAGACTCACCTTATGCACGCGGTAGCGCACTATATACTAAAGAACGACCCCAAAGCCAAAGTGCTCTATAACACTTGCGAGACCTTCATGAACGACTATGTAGACTCCATTCAAAACAAATGGGCCGCGGCATTCAGAAAAAAATATCGAGATCTAGACGTGCTGCTTATCGATGATATACAGTTCATCTCAGGAAAGGAGAGCACTCAGGAGGAATTTTTCCACACTTTCAATAGCCTCTATGAAAGAGATAAACAGATAATCATAACATCCGATAAGACGCCGAAGGAGATAGACAACCTAGAGGAAAGGCTCCGCTCCCGCTTTGAAGGGGGACTCGTAGTAGACATACAGCCTCCTGATTTTGAGACTCGTATGGCCATACTTCGAAAAAAAGAGGAGATAGACGATCTCAATATAGACGATGAGGTCATCAAATTCATAGCCGAGAGTATAACCTCCAATATAAGAGAGCTGGAAGGTGCGCTCACTAGGATAGTAGCCAAATCAAAGCTTGAAAATATAGATATAGACCTTGAGATGGCAAAGAACATCTTAAAGGACTATATATCAAAGGACGACGATCAAAATACTATCACTCCTAATCTCATACTCTCGATAGTAGCGGAGCACTTCGGGATAACAACAGCCGATATCATCTCTCAAAAGAAGAATAAAGAGCTTGCTTATCCGAGGCAGATAGCCATGTATCTCTGCTGTACCATGACGACGGCTTCTTTGCAACAGATAGGGTCATATATAGGAGACAGAGACCATAGCACGGTCATACACGGAAGGGATAAGATAGCGAAGGAGATAGAGCAAAACGATAAAACAAAGAATATTATCAACATTTTAAAGAAAAAATTAACACTGTAATTGTGGATAAATAAGTTATAAACAATTTTGTGGATAATTCAGTGGATTTTTAGTTCATTAAAGGTTGAGTCTTGTTTACAGCTTTATATGCTGATGAACGCTAACTTTTAAGATTTAGACTTAAGAGAGCTTAGGTTTTAATAAAAGCAGTCTGATATAAAAATGTTATCTACATTTTTCACTTTTATTAAAGAATTGTTTCACCTAAGATCTCACAGCAGTAGATATAAGTATTTTTTGATATTTTCCGCTTTTCCACAAATCAACAGCCTATAATACTAATACTACTAAAAAAATAAAAAAAGAACGTAAAAACGAAAAAGGAAGAAGAAAAAGCATAACAAACAGAAAAAGAGAGCGTATAAAGCTCGATAGACGATTTTCCTTCGGACTTAATATATTCATACAGATAAGATTATTATCGGAAAGGTCATCATGAAGATAAGTTTTAAAAAGCAAAATCTCCTAAATGCGCTGAATATAGTTTCAAAGGCCGTGGCCTCAAAGACTACTATGCCGATACTTGAGTGTATACTTATAGAGGCTGATGATACCGGAGTCAGCTTTACGGCAAATGATATGGAGCTTGGCATAAATACCGTTATCCCCTCTGTCCACTGCAACATCATGGAGCACGGAAGGACGGCCGTAGAAGCGAGGCTATTTATTGAGATAATCAGAAAGATCTCGAGCGACGAGAACTCGGAGATACTGTTTTATAAAAAGGACGGTATCATTGAGATAAGCTACGGAAATTCAATATTTAAGATTCAAGAAAGGGATGCGGATCAATTCCCGGAGCTTAAGCTCATAAGCGATGAAAGATATATCTCAATTTCTCAATTTACTTTAAAGGAACTTATAAGGGATACCATATTCTCCATATCACAGAATGATTCCAACAGGATGATGATGGGAGAGCTGTTTGAGGTAGAAAGAGATAATTTAAAAGTAGTCTCTTTAGATGGTCACAGGATAAGTATCAGGAATACTAAGCTTAGAGATAAGTATGAGCCGGTGAGCGTCATCATCCCTGGAAAGACCTTAGGCGAGGTGCAAAAGATAATATCCGAGGACATCGAAAAGGATATGACTATGTGCTTTTCTCAGAGCTCTGTCCTCTTTAAGTTTGACGATACCGTCATCATATCGAGGCTCATAGATGGTGAGTTCTTCAGTATCAACAATATGCTGCACCCGGATCACGATACTAAGATAGTGATAAATAAAAGAGAGTTGTTGGATTCTATCGAACGCTCTACCATACTTGTGAGGGAGAGTGATAAACGCCCTATCATATTCGACATAAAGGACAGCGCATTAGGGCTCAAGATGAATACTGTCATGGGTTCTATGGATGATAAGCTCCTTATGCATAAAGAAGGCAAGGACCTCTTGATAGGTTTCAACCCTAGATTCCTTATGGACGCGCTGAGAGCTATAGACGATGAGGAAGTGAGCCTTTATATGACCACTCCCAGATCCCCCCTTATCATAAGAGATGAAGGAGAGAGCTATCTCTATCTGATCCTTCCGGTAAATTTCAATGCTTACTCTTATTAAATGTGGATAAGTAAAGATGTAGATTATTAAAGCTGTAGATAACTTAACGCGGCTTATTTAGGATGATACTGGATGAGATAAATTTAAAAGATTTCAGAAATTATAGAGACCTTACTTTGAGTCCGTTTCCGGGTGTGAATATCTTGTACGGTGACAATGCTCAGGGAAAGACGAATCTTTTGGAAGCTATATATGTCGGCTGTACCTCCAGATCTCACAGGACTTCAAAGGACAGAGAGCTTATAAGCCTCGACTCGGATGAGGCACATATCAAACTTAAGCTAAAAAAGAAGGATGTACCTTATCGTATAGATATTCATATAAAAAAGAATCGTGCGAAGGGTATAGCTTTAAACGGGGTGCCGCTCAGGCGGGCTTCAGAGCTTTTCGGTGTGGCCAATGTAATATTTTTTTCTCCTGAGGACCTTTCCATAGTAAAAAACGGCCCCGGTGAAAGACGAAGATTTATCGATACCGAGCTTTGTCAGCTGGATAAGCTCTATACTTTTGAGCTTATTTCATATAACAGGGTCATCGATCAAAAAAATGACCT
Source organism: uncultured Lachnospiraceae bacterium (assembly GCA_964592535.1). Classification (GTDB taxonomy): domain Bacteria; phylum Bacillota; class Clostridia; order Lachnospirales; family Lachnospiraceae; genus Avilachnospira. The sequence continues at coordinate 4,897 of CAZQFD010000051.1, forward strand.
CTTAAAAAATATGGGCCCTGAGCCTGAGAAGAGCCTGCTGGCTATGCTGGATGTATATAATGAGCAGCTTTGTAAGTATGGCTCTGAGATAATAAAGAGGAGAGAAAGATTTTTAGAAGAGATAAAAGGTCTTATATCGGATATACATAGTCGGATCACTTCGGAGAAAGAAAAGCTAGAGCTTAGCTATGAGAAGAACGTAGAACCGGAGGAGATATTATCAGAACTTACGAAAAACAGAGAACGGGAGCTTCGGCAGAGGATGAGCCTCATAGGTCCTCACAGAGATGATATAGGTTTTAAGGTAAATGAAGTAGACTTAAGGCATTTCGGATCTCAGGGGCAGCAGAGGACGGCGGCGCTCAGTCTAAAGCTCTCTGAGATAAAACTCATAGAGATGAGGGCCGATGAAAAGCCTGTACTTTTGCTCGACGATGTGCTCTCGGAGCTGGATCGAAACAGGCAAAATATGCTCCTTGATTCGATCAGAGATATACAGACCTTCCTGACTTGTACCGGCCTTGATGATCTCATAGAGAGTAGGGTACGGATAGATAAGATATTTAGAGTCAGTAATGGTTCGATAATAGGAGAGGATCGATGGCGGATAAAGAGATA
>CAZQFD010000051.1:5614-7857 GCA_964592535.1 uncultured Lachnospiraceae bacterium
GACGAGTATGACGCGTCGCAGATCCAGATACTGGAAGGTCTGGAAGCTGTAAGAAAAAGACCAGGTATGTATATTGGATCTACTTCCATTACGGGTCTCCATCATATGGTCTATGAGATCGTGGATAACGGTATCGACGAGGCTCTTGCCGGTTTCTGCGACAGGGTGAGCGTCACTATAAACCCAGATAATTCCGTGAGCGTGGAGGATAATGGCCGCGGTATACCTGTAGACATCCAAAAAAAGGCTGGAAAACCGGCTGTGGAGGTAGTATTTACGATATTGCACGCGGGCGGAAAGTTCGGAAACGGCGGATATAAGGTCTCGGGGGGGCTTCACGGGGTAGGAGCGTCCGTGGTGAATGCCCTTTCTGAATGGCTTGAGGTAGAGGTCTATAAGAACGGAGAGATATATAAGCAGCGTTATGAGAGGGGCAAGGTCATGTATCCTCTTAAGGTCGTGGGAAGCTGTGACAGCGATAAGCACGGCACGAAGGTGAGTTTCAAACCAGACCCTGAGATATTCGAAGATACCGTATTCGATTACAATACCATAAAGACGAGGCTTAGAGAGACTGCCTTTCTCACCAAGGGTGTTAGGATAGATTTAAAGGATGACCGTGAGGAAAAGCACGAACGTTCATTTTGTTATGAAGGTGGCATAAAGGAATTTGTGACCTATCTCAACTCCTCCAGCATCTCACTTTATGAAAATGTTATCTATTGCGAAGGGGAAAGGCTCGGTATATTCGTAGAAGTGGCTATGCAGCATACTGACGCGTATACTGAAAATATATATTCCTTTGTAAACAATATAAATACCCCTGAAGGAGGCACTCATCTCACCGGATTCAGGAATGCTCTTACTAAGACTTTCAATGATTATGCGAGAAAGATGAAGCTCCTTAAGGAGAATGATCAGAACCTCTCAGGAGAGGATATAAGGGAGGGGCTTACCGCTATCATCTCAGTAAAGATAGAAGATCCTCAGTTTGAAGGACAGACTAAGATGAAGCTCGGTACTTCCGAAGCCAGTCAGGCCGTAAATCAGGTGCTTTCGGAACAGCTCACTATATTCCTTGAGCAGAATCCTCAGGTGGCTAAGGCCATGTGTGAAAAATCCATACTCGCTCAAAGAGCAAGGGCCGCGGCGAGGAAGGCGAGGGAACTTACGAGAAGGAAATCTGTACTTGAAGGCGCAGGACTTCCCGGTAAGCTTGCCGATTGTCAGGAAAAAGACCCTGAAAAGTGTGAGATATTCATAGTAGAGGGAGATTCTGCTCTGGGGCCCGCTAAAAACTGCCGTGATATAAGATACCAAGCCGTCATGCCGCTCAGGGGTAAGGTGCTCAATGTAGAAAAGGCGAGGCTCGATAAGATATATGCCAATAAAGAGATACAGGGCATGATAACGGCGTTCGGCACAGGAATACACGATGATTTTGACATCACTAAGCTTCGCTATAACAAGATAATAATAATGACCGATGCGGATGTAGACGGAGCACATATCTCTACGCTTATGCTCACATTCCTTTATCGTTTCATGCCGGATCTCATAAAAGAAGGCCATGTATATCTCGCTCAGCCTCCGCTCTATTATGTGAGGAAAAATAAAAAGCTCTATTATGCCTATTCCGATGCTGAAAGGGATAAGCTCCTTGAGCAAGTTGGAAAGGACGCTGATGTACAGCGTTTTAAAGGATTGGGAGAGATGGAAGATCAGGAGCTTTCCGAGACCACGATGGATCCCGAGACAAGGACGCTCCTTCGCGTCAATATGTCGGATGATTCAAAGTCCGAGCTAGATCTCACGTTTACGACACTCATGGGTGATCAGGTAGAGCCCAGACGGCGCTTCATAGAAGAAAATGCCAAGTATGTCAACAATCTGGACGTATAAAGGATGATATATGGAACCTAATATATATGACAAGATAAAAGATGTAGGCCTAAAAAAGACTATGGAGAGTTCTTATATAGACTATGCCATGTCGGTCATAGTCGCAAGAGCTCTTCCTGACGTCAAAGACGGCCTAAAGCCCGTGCAGAGACGTATACTCTATGCCGCTATGAAGATGGGAGCGACGGCAGACAAAAAGACTAAAAAGTGCGCGACCATAGTCGGAGAGACTATGGGACATTATCATCCTCACGGAGATTCCTCTATATACGGGGCTCTCGTAAATCTGGGACAGCCTTGGTCTACTCGCTATCCGCTCATAGAAAAGCAGGGAAATTTCG
>CAZQFD010000052.1:0-7775 GCA_964592535.1 uncultured Lachnospiraceae bacterium
CGCAGGGTGTTGCTCGCGGCAGGGGACATATACCGGCCCGCCGCCGTAAGACAGCTTGAGATAAACGGAGAAAAAGTAGGCGTGCCCGTATTTTTCATGGGAGAAGGCGCCACGCCTGTAGAGATAGCGAAAGGAGCCTACAAAAAGGCCTCTGACGAAAAATACAATGTGCTCATCTTAGACACGGCCGGCCGCCTGCATATAGACGAGGGCATGATGGGAGAGCTTTCGGATATAAAGAAGGCCGTACCTGTTGATCGCACTCTTCTCACCGTAGACGCTATGACGGGTCAGGACGCGGTGAATGCAGCTTCCGAGTTTTCCGAAAAAGTCGGGATAGACGGTGTAGTCATCACCAAGCTGGACAGCGATACAAGGGGCGGAGCGGCGCTCTCCATAAGGGCTGTGACCGGAAAGCCAATATATTATGCCGGTATGGGAGAAAAGCTTGAGGATATTCAGGAATTTCATCCCGATCGGATGGCCTCGCGCATACTCGGGATGGGAGATGTGCTCTCACTCATAGAAAAGGTCGAGCAGAGCGTAGATCTTGAAAAGCAGAAGGACATGGAAAAACGCCTTCGCAACGCCGAGTTCAACTATGATGATTTTTTGGAGCAGATGCGTCAGATGGAAAAGATGGGCGGGCTCTCATCACTCATGAGCATGATGCCCGGCATGGGAAATATAGATCCAAACGCGATAGACGACTCCAGACTTAAAAAGATAGAGGCTATGATCCTCAGCATGACCAAAGAAGAACGTCGAGACCCCAAACTCATGAACGCGCAGAGAAAGCAGCGTATCGCTAAAGGCTCCGGAAATGATATAGCCGAGGTGAACCGCATGGTGAAGCAGTTCGAGCAAATGCAGAAGATGATGAAGCAGATGGGCGGGATGATGAAAGGCAGAAAACGCGGCTTCGGGGGCTTCGGAGGCATGAACCTCGGGAACCTCTTTAAGGGAGGCTCTCTCGGCTGACCGATCAACAAAGGTCAAGTTCGCAGTTTTGCGATCAAATATAAAAATATCTTAGCAGATAAAGGAGATCAAAAGAAGATGGCAGTTAAGATCAGACTTAAGAGACTCGGAAAAAAGAAAAAGCCCTTTTACAGGGTGATCGTAGCGGATTCACGTTCTCCCAGGAACGGAAAGTTCATTGAGGAGATCGGATACTATGATCCGAATACCGAACCCAGTACTATAAAGATAGACGCGGAGGCAGCCAAGAAGTGGCTCTCTACGGGCGCACAGCCCACGGAGACCGTAGCGAAGCTGCTCAAGATAGCCGATATATCAAAATAAGCCCATAAAGGCAGATAGCTATGAGAGATTTATTGGAAGTGATGGCCAGATCCCTCGTGGATCATCCCGAGGAAGTGGTCGTTACCGAGGAAAAGAAGACCGATATGATCGTGCTCAACCTGAGAGTAGCCGAGTCGGATATGGGGAAGGTCATAGGTAAGTCGGGCCGTATCGCCAAGGCGCTCAGGCAGGTGCTCAATGCAGCCGCTGCTAAGGATAAGCTCAAGGTAGTCGTGGATATAGGCGAGGACAGGAGAGGGCCTCATGAATAAGATGCTGAGAGTAGGGGCCGTGATAAAGCCCCACGGCATCAGAGGTGAGATAAAGGTCTGGCCTACCACGGACACCCTGGATAGGTTCTCGGAGATATCGGAGCTTATCATGCAAAAAGACGCCGAAGAGGCGCCGGTAGCGATAGAGTCCGTCAAATATTTCAAGAATATCATCATCCTAAAGCTTCGCGGCATCGACACTATGGAGGACGCCGAAGCCCTTCGAGGAGCAGATCTCTATGTGACGCGTGAAAATGCCGCCCCGCTCGCTGAGGGCGAGTATTATATCGGTGACATCATAGGCATGGAGGTGGTCACAGAGGAAGGCGAGAGCTTGGGCGTGATAAGGGATGTGATAGACTCATCGGCAAACGACGTCTATGTCGTAAAGCGCGATGGCAAAAAAGACCTTTTGATACCCGCCATAAAGCAGTGTATCAGGAGCGTGGATCTGGAAGAGGAGCTTATGACGGTCCGCCTTTTGGATGGCCTTTTAGAGCTATGATGAACTTTCATGTGATGACTCTTTTCCCAGAGATGATCGTTTCGGGCACGCAGCGGAGCATACTTGGCAGAGCTCAGGAAAAAGGACTCATCCGCGTGAATGCCGTAAATATAAGAGACTATACGGAAAACAAACACGGAAGATGTGACGATTATCCGTACGGCGGCGGAGCCGGTATGGTCATGCAGGCGCAACCGGTCTATGATTGTTTTCGGGCGCTGAAAAAGAGGATAGACGAAGATGGTGGCAACGCGGACAGAGCTAAGGTCATATATCTTACCCCGCAGGGAAGGACCTTTACTCAGGATATGGCATGGAGACTGTCTAAGGAGATGAAAGATCTCATACTCCTTTGCGGGCACTATGAGGGCATAGACGAGAGGGCCATAGAGCTCATAGGAGCCGAGGGCATATCCGTGGGAGACTATGTGCTTACCGGAGGAGAACTGCCCGCGCTGATACTCATAGACTGCATATCCCGCTTGATCCCCGGAGTGCTGGGAGGAGATGGGTCGAATCTCATAGAGAGCTTTCATGATAACCTTCTGGAATATCCTCAGTATACACGTCCCGAGGTCTATAAAGGCCTCAGTGTGCCGGAGATACTCCTTTCAGGACACCATGAAAATGTAGAAAAATGGCGTAGGGAGCAGTCCATAAAACGTACACTTAAGCAAAGGCCCGATCTTCTGAAGGGCGCGAGGCTGAGCAAAAAAGAAGAGATCTATCTTTCGTCGCTCATAAAAGAGAAAAGCGACGAAAAAGAAAAGGATCTTCGGGATCTATGCTAAAGAGGTAAAAGAGCCCAAAACTCGATAAGAAAAAAGAAATATCACGGTCTGAGACCGTCAAAAAGCCGCTTGCGGCTTGACGTGTGGCTTTGTGCGTGATAGAATCAAAAGGCTTGTGGCTCGACCACTAAAGTAAGGCGCTCCGCTGGCAGATGAGCTGTTAAGAACGTCGGATGATTGGAGGAGACTATGCAGGAGATTATCGCAAAGATCGAAGAGGAACAGAAAAGAGCGGATGTTCCCGAGTTCAATGTAGGAGATACCGTAAGGGTACATAACCTCATCAGAGAGGGAAGCAGGGAGCGTATTCAGATATTTGAGGGCACGGTGCTCAAGAGACAGGGACACGGTGTGCGTGAGACTTTCACCGTAAGGAAGCTCTCAAATGGAGTCGGAGTGGAAAAGACTTGGCCCATACACAGCCCCTTCGTGGTCAAGGTGGAAGTGGTAAGACGCGGTAAAGTAAGGCGTGCTAAGCTCAATTATCTGCGAGGCCGTATCGGTAAGGCGGCTAAGGTCAAGGAGCTTATGCGTTGAGTTTATCATAAACGGATCTACCATCCCTTGCTCGGGATACGGGCAAGGGATATTTTTAAATAGGCTGTAGGCGATATATGGAGCTTTATACCTATGAGGACAATTCCATACTTAGGTCTGTCGTGCATTGGATAGTAGACATCGCTGTGATAGTGTCGTTCGCGTGGTTCATAGTATTCGGTCTTTTGAGCCAGACCATGGTGACGGGACACAGTATGTCGCCTACTTTGGAGGCGGACGACCTCTGCCTGATAGACAAGATCTCCTATTCGATAGGATCACCGAGCCGTTTTGACGTGGTCGTGTTTGAGCGTGAGGACACGGGACAGACGAATATCAAACGCGTCATAGGCCTGCCGGGAGAGACGGTGCAGGTGATCTCCGGCTCGGTATACATAGACGGGGAAGAACTGACAGATGAGAGGATCGATCATATCTCGCTTTCGGGTATAGCGGAAAATCCAGTCGTGCTGCAGGGGGACGAATATTTTTTACTCGGTGACAATGCCGACTCCTCGGAGGACAGCCGCTTCTCTAACATAGGCAATGTCAAACGCCGGAATATCATAGGCAAAGTCTGGTTTAGGATAAGTCCGTTTGAAAATATAGGGTTCATAGATTAGATGGCTGAAAAAAATAAAAACGCAGCGACGCCTGAGAAAAAGAGCGTGTGCATAAACTGGTACCCGGGTCATATGGCAAAGGCGCGAAGGAACATGGAGAAAGACGTGAAGCTCGTGGACATCGTGATAGAGCTTCGCGACGCGAGAGCTCCTTATGCTACGGAGAATCCTGACCTTAAAAGGGTCGCGGCCGGTAAAAAACGTCTGATACTTTTAAACAAGGCGGACCTTGCAGACGCATCCGTGACCAGGCTCTGGATCGAACATTATCGGAGCCTCGGGATAGAGACGGCTGCGCTCGATTCAAGGAACCGAGACCATCTCGCGAAGGTGAAGTCGGCTATAGCTAGGCTCTCATCCGAAAAGGATGAGAGAGACCGCGCTCGAGGTATCGTGAATAGGCGCACGGTAAAGGCTCTCATATGCGGCATACCAAACGTGGGCAAGTCTACATTCATAAATTCCGTGCTCGGAAGGTCCTCAGCCAAGACCGGCAACAAGCCGGGAGTCACGAAAGGAAACCAATGGATAAACGTGGGAGATGAGTTCCTACTGCTGGATACGCCCGGAGTGCTCTGGCCGAAGTTCGAGGATGAGACCGTGGGCGTAGATCTCGCTCTTTTGGGCTCTATAAACGACGATATATTGAACAAAGAAGAGCTGTGCATAAAACTCATCACTCTGCTGAACAGAGATCATAAAGGCCTGCTGGAAAAACGCTATGAGCTTCGAGCTGATGAGCTTGAAAGAGTCCGGAGGGCCTATCTTGATCTGCCGCTCATGGTCGATAAGGAGGCTCTTTCGTATATGGATCTTATCGCCGAAAAACGAGGCTGCATAAAGAAAGGCCGTAACCTTGACTACGAACGCTGCGCGGATCTCATCATAGACGATCTTCGAAATGGGCGCATAGGGAGGATAAGCCTCGAACGCCCGTAAAGAAGAGAACTGCAACTCCTATTGACAGTAAAAAGCTGTCAGATCTAAAATAAGATCGTAAGACGAAGCTTTGCGGGGAGGAGGGAGCATATGGAAGAGACCTTAGCTCAATATGAGAGTATCGCGCTTAATATGGCGCTTAGGATAAGCGAAGGCAATTATACAGAGGGGCAGAGGCTTCCAGGACGTACGGTACTCGCCTCCGAATATCATGTCTCGCCTGAGACCGTGCGAAAAGCTATAGCTCTGCTCGCGGATATGAGAGTGGTGACCGTAAAAGAAAAGAGCGGAGTGACGGTCCTGTCATCGGATAACGCCAAAAGATACATTGAGCAATCCGAGGACCGCTGTTCAAAAAAAGAGCTGCTTGAAAGATTGCAAAGCTCCTATACTGCCATCTCGGAAGCGAGCAAAGAGCTTTGTGAGCTCTGCAAGAGAGTTATTGATATAGAGGGTGCGCCCATACCGAAAGACGAACGCCTTCCAAACTATGAGGTCAAGGTCACGAAAGGTTCGAATAAGATAGGGCGAAGTATCGGGGATCTGCATTTTTGGCAGGCGACCGGGGCTACCATCGTAGCCATAAGGAGAAATAAAAATATCATCATCTCGCCTGGCCCTTATGCGGAGCTATATGCCGGAGATGTGGTCATATTCGTCGGAAATAAAAACTGCGTTTCGGAGGTAGACGCTTATCTAAATAAAAAGTCCTGAGAGATCTCATAAATATTTTATACACTTTTGATCCTTCGTTTATCGTTCGGGTCTCGTTCGCTATTCCAGGCTTCGAAAATTTATGATATACTTTAGTGCGGTCTTTTTACCGAGACCCGCTATACTAAAGAAAGGAGTCGGACCTACCGACGTTTTATGATAAGCATAAAAGATCTCAGCTATGAGGTAAATGACGAGCAAGGAAAGAGGGAGATACTGAAAGATATAGATCTAGAGGTGCCCGATGATCGTTTCATCGTCATCACAGGGCCTAACGGAGGCGGAAAATCCACCCTCGCCAAGCTCCTTGCTGGTGTATTGAGTCCAACCGAAGGGACTATTTATTTCAACGGTGAAGATATCACCCAAAAGAGCATTACCGAAAGGGCACGCATGGGCATAAGCTATGCCTTCCAGCAGCCTGTAAAGTTTAAAGGGATAGAGGTGCTCGACCTTCTGCGCCTCGCCGCGGGAGATAAGACACTCTCGGTCGGAGACGCCTGTGAATATCTGAGCGAAGTGGGGCTTTGCGCCAGAGACTATATCAACAGGGAAGTGGATGCTTCACTCTCTGGAGGTGAGCTGAAAAGGATAGAGATAGCCACGGTGCTCGCGAGAAAGTCGAAGCTGGCTGTATTTGATGAGCCGGAGGCCGGTATAGATCTTTGGAGCTTCAACAACCTTATCAGCGTGTTCCGACAGATCAAGGAAAACACACACGGGAGCATTATCATCATCAGTCATCAAGAGAGGATACTCGAGATAGCCGATAGGATAATAGTCATCGAGAATGGACGCATCGCGGATATGGGAGACCGGGAAGAGATATTACCCAAGATCCTCGGCACTCCTTCGGCCGTGGGAGAATGCCCCGTAAAGACGGAAAAGAGAGCCAAGGTCATGGCATAAAGATGGCCGTGGAGGCAAGATGGACGATATAGAAAAAAGGATATTAGACGAAGTGTTGGACATCCATAAGATGCCGGAGGGAGCTATCAACGTAAGGCTCAACGGGGAAGCGGTAGAACGTAAGTCCACAGCGGATATAGAGATCACGAGCCGTGAGGATGGAAGCGGCATAAACATAGACATAAAGCCGCATACCAAGCAGCGGACCTGTTGTATACCGGTGGTCATCTCCAAGACGGGATATAAGGAGACGGTCGTAAACGAGTTCAACATCGGCGAGGACTGCGATGTAGTCATAGTCGCGGGCTGCGGCATACATAACTGCGGAGATCAGGACAGCCGGCATGACGGACTGCACCGGTTCAATGTAGGAAAGGGCAGCAGAGTCAGATATATAGAGCGTCACTACGGGGAAGCTGCTGACGGAAAGACAGGCGGCAGGATAATGAATCCCAAGACCGAGATATATCTCGAAGAAGATTCGGTAATGGAGATGGAGACCACGCAGATAAAAGGTATAGATTCCACGAGACGAGATACCAAAGCCGTCGTAGGAAAGAACGCCAAGCTCATACTTAAGGAGCGTCTGCTCACGAACGGTGAGCAGCTAGCGGAGTCCCATATGGACGCCGAACTCTCGGGAGAGGGCTCCTCGGCGGATCTCGTAAGCCGTTCGGTAGCCACAGAGGATTCCAAGATACTCTTTTATTCCAATATAGAAGGGAAAGCGCCCTGTTACGGACATACGGAGTGTGACGCTATCATCTCGGGAAAGGCCAAGGTCTTGGCAGTGCCTGCGCTTGACGCCATAGACCCAGACGCTGAGCTCATGCATGAAGCCGCTATCGGGAAGATAGCGGGTGAGCAGATAGTGAAGCTCATGACTCTCGGCCTCAATTCTGAGGAGGCAGAACAGGCCATAATAGACGGCTTCCTTAAATAAGAGCAAGTAAGAGCAGACCAAGGCTCCGCGTGATATTATCCTATGGGAAAACGCAGAGCCTTATGTTATACTTATCTGTGACATCGTTAAGATCCGGCGCGGCTCTTTATCGGAGAGGACCATCATGGGAGAGATATACAAAGTAAGGGAAATGCTGGAGGAAAAGGAAAAGGCCGTTTTAGGCCCATATGCCTCGCTTTCGACAAACAGCAGGGGACGCGTGCGAGAAGAAGAAAA
>CAZQFD010000053.1:0-7695 GCA_964592535.1 uncultured Lachnospiraceae bacterium
GAGCAGGAAATCGCTTAAGATCGTATTAGAGAGGTCAAGGCCTCTCTCCGTGAGCTTATAGCGGGAGCCTTCTTTCACCATGAAGCCGTTGGCGAGATAATGCTCGATAGGTTTTTCAAATACCTCGGTCATATTTCGTCCGAAACGCCGAAAGAAGTCCGTCTCACTGACGCCTTCCGTCATGCGGAGCCCCAGGAACATAGCCTCCTCCATCTGCTCCTCGATAGCAAGCTTATGCCGCTCGGCTCGAAACGCCTCCGCTCCTTTTTTTGTGAGATCCGTGTTCAGATAAGTCTCTATGTCCCGCACGTTGCTCCAGCGCTCTCCCTTATAATAGGAAGCCGCTCCCAAGCCGAATCCAAGGTATGGCACCTCCGTCCAGTAGCCTATGTTATGACGGCAGGCCATGCCTTCTCTCGCGTAGTTGCTTATCTCATAGCGCTCATAGCCATTCTGTCTAAGGAAAGATCTCGTGTATCCGTCTATCTCCGCCTGCTCATCCTCATCGGGCAGCATGAGGATGCCCTGCTCCCTTAGCTTATGGTAGGGAGTACCATCCTCTATGATGAGATCATAGACGGAAAGATGTTCGGGCCTTAGCATGACGACCTGACGGAGCGTCTTTTTCCAGCTGTTCATCGTCTGCATGGGTATACTGCTTATGAGGTCGATATTTATATTTTGGAAGCCCTCCATGCGGGCACCCTGATAGCATTTTAAAAATCCCTCAAAGCTATGCTCTCTCCCGAGCATCTTAAGCTCCTCGTTATTAGCCGACTGCAGGCCTATGCTGAGCCTGTTGATCCCCGATCTTCGATACTCGGAGAATTTGTGCCTGAGAGTAGAGGCGGGATTACACTCGATCGTGATCTCGGCGTCTTCGGACACGCAAAAAGAGTGCCTTACGGCACTCATGATCTCCGCTATCTTTCCAAGCCCCAGTATAGAGGGCGTCCCGCCTCCCAAGAATATCGAGCTCACGCTCATATCGTTTCCGTAGAAGGACGAGAGCCTTATCTCCTCTGTCAGTCTCTCAATGTAAGAGTCCTGCGTCTTTTGCGCGGCAGGGAACGAAAGGAAATCGCAGTAGCTGCATTTTTTTATGCAAAAAGGTATATGTATATAAAGTTCAAGCTGCTCCATCATACGGGTACGGCGATCCATATATCGGCATAGTTCCAGCCGTTATCGGTCACCCTCATGGCATCCTCCTGAGATTCAAAAAACAGATCTATGACCTTGCCGTCCTCTATCGCCCCGCCGCCACGATCCTCCACGACATAGACGCCGGTATAGTCCTCCGCGTTAGGGCCTGTGACACCGCTTAGGATGACGACCGTGCCAAAAGGCAGGTCTGAGGAAGCCGAGATAGTATGTCCTTCTCTCGCTTCCGCGCCGGACGCCGTAACATTTCCCAGCTTTTCAGCGGAATAGCCGGTAAGGCGCACATTGCCGTAGTACTCTCCCTTAGTATAGGAGACCCCGTCGTGTGTAAATATCGTACCATCCACGCTTATCTCGGTCATACCGGACTTCGTAACAGAGGCCTCTTGCGCAGCCGTATCATCAGCCTCCACCAAAGAAACAGCGCTCTCTCCTAGAACTATGTTTATGACATTCCCTTCTGTATCATAGGCGACTCCCGGGCCGCCCTCCGTGCCCTCCACGACCTCTGACGAAGCCGCATATACATTCATCGAAAGCAGGACCGTAAATATAAGAGCCATGGCTCCACTGATCAGAGCCGAAGCATGGAATCTTTTCATATATCCCTCCTCGCTCCTACTTATACGCTTTTTTACAGCCTTAAGTCAAGCAGGCTCCGTATATCGTAAAGCTTTTGTAAGAGTACTCAAAAAACTATCTGATCGTGACGTCCCCGTTTTTCGTGCAATAATTCTCGATCACTCCAAGCTGCGAGATCCACATCTTGGTCTCGTAAGTCAGAAAGTTGTTTTCATTATCCGCGTTCACATCATAGAGCCACGAAGGCGCAGGCCATATACAGGCCTTCGGCGCGAGTTTTTCATAGACCTCGCGACTCACCCCGTTCTGCCCGTGGTGACTCATCTGCACATAGTCGCAGCTAAGACCGTCGAACACGCCCTCCGAGAGCAACAGATCTCCCGCGTAAGGCCCCATATCCCCCAGCACTATGATGTGCTTTCCTGACAGTTCTATATCGTACATAAGGCCTGAATTGTTGACGGTATAATAGGGATCCTCGTATTTTATCGGGTCATTCAGCACGGTAAAGCTGAGTTCCTCCGAAAGAGTCACCTTAGTGCCCTTACCTATATCGCAATGTATATCCTCCTCAGGATAGGAGGAAAGAGCGGCGATCAGCTCTGCGGCAAGGGAGCTGTCATCCACGCTTTCATACCACGAAAGCTCATGGAAGCTGAAATAGATGTTTCGGATGTCGATCTCGCTTCCGTCCTTCAGCATACCTAAGAGCGCACCCACATGGTCATCTTGAGGATGAGTGATGAGCCACGCGTCCACATAGCCTCCGAGTTCCTTTAATTCATTTATCAGATGTTCGGAATCGGCCTTGACGCCTCCGTCTACCACGACGATCTTGCCGTCGGAGCTCTTTATTATCATGGAGAGCTGCTGCCTGTTCGTCGTCTCGTCCGCGAGCACTCTTACCTCTCCGCCGTTAAAGGCCGCGGAAAGATCAGTATTGTCCGTGCGCGGGAGCCAGACCGTCCCAAGCCCCGCCGGGCCGCTAAGCCGACTGCTTTGAGCTGTAAAGACCGAGGAAGCATAGCCTCGCATAGTCGAAGTCCCGATAAGGAGATACACTAAAAGGGCTACGGCAAAGATAAGGACCGAGAACGCTGTCCCGCCTAAACATTTTTCAGCCGCCGCGCCGTTTCTCCTTGTCCCGACTCGTTCATTTTTTCTGTCTCCGTCTTTTTTCATATATCCGTACATAAAAATATCCCTGTGCCTTAGCCCTCATTTCACACTGAGAGATCTTTGGAGCCGCGTCTTACCGAGGCCCATCCCTCATAAGCACTTCATGAGAGGCCTTTTTTAGGTCAGGGACATTTTCGCATATAAGACCGAGTTGAACAAGGCCTTTTAAAAATCCGTAAAAAAATGTAAGTTTCTTTAAGATTCAGGCGTCTCTTTCTTTTCCCATGAAAAAGATCGCTACGAGCCCGGGCCCTGTGTGGGAGCCTATGACCGTACCTATGTTGTAGACATTTATCCTCCCTTTAAGACCCTCAAAATGCTCCTCCACGAGCCCTTTAAGTACAGCCACTTCCTCATCCGCCTCGGCGTGAGAGATATAGCAGGGGCCGTCATAGTCCTTTCCGCCATCCGCAAGTTCAAACATCCTTTCGGCGCAGGCCTCCGCAGCCTTCTTTATACCGCGATGTTTTGAAAATGCCAAGAGCTTTCCTTCTGAATTTATCCTTAAGAGAGGGCATATCTTAAGCGCAGACCCAAACATGAAGGAAGTCTTTGAGACCCTTCCCCCTCTATGGAGATAGGTAAGATCGTCGGTAAAGAACCAAGCGTTCGCCTTATCCCTTATGGAGAGCATATACTCATACAACGCGTCTATAGTCATGCCCTCATCGCGCTTATCGCAGGCTATATCCACCAGCATACCAAAGCCTGAAGAAGCCATGAGCGAATCCGTCACATAGATCTTCCGCTCGGGAAATTCCGTTCTCAGTTCCTCGGCGGCCACACAGGCGGAGTTATATGTGCCCGAGATGCCTGTAGAGAGCGCAAGATGATATATATCCCTCCCTGCCTCGAGCTCCGGCCTCCAAAGCTCCGTATAATCTTCGATGGGGACCTGCGAGGTAGAGGTCATAGAGCCGTTCCTCATCCTGCTGTAGAACTCATGCAGATCCATGCTCTTTCCGTAGTCGTCGCTGTATGAGTGTCCGTCGATATTGAACGAGAAACAGGCGTATCGTATTCCTCTCTCCCTGCAATGCTCATCAGAGAGATCCGCGGTAGATTCACAGCTAATGATATAGTCTTCCATACTTACCTCCTTTATTTTATTCGTCGTCCAGCTTCAACACGCTCATGAAGGCTCGCTGAGGTATCGTGACGCTGCCTATCTGACGCATCCTCTTTTTTCCCTCTTTTTGTTTTTCCAGAAGCTTCTTTTTCCTTGTGACATCGCCTCCGTAGCACTTGGCAAGGACGTCTTTTCGTAGCGCTTTTATGGTCTCACGCGCTATTATCTTTCCGCCTACGGCAGCCTGTATAGGTATCTCAAACTGCTGTCTCGGTATCTCTTCCTTTAGCTTCTCGCACATACGCCTACCTCTGTCATAAGCGGAATCCGCGAATACGATGAACGAGAGAGCGTCCACTTCCTCACGATTCACAAGTATGTCCAGCTTTAACAGTTTAGAGGTCTTATAACCTTTTAGGTCATAGTCGAAAGAAGCGTAGCCTCTGCTCCTGGATTTCAGAGCGTCAAAAAAATCGTAGATTATCTCGTTGAGAGGCAGCTCATATCTCAGTATGACCCTCGTCTCCTCGAGATATTCCATGCTCTGATATACGCCTCTACGCTCTTGACAGAGCTTCATGATGGAGCCCACGAACTCCGTAGTGACCATTATCTCGGCGTCCACTATCGGCTCCTCCATGTAGTCGATCAGCGACGGATCCGGTAGGTCTGTCGGATTCGTAAGGTCTATGACCTCGCCGTTCGTCTTGTGCACTTTATATATAACGGAAGGCGCCGTGGTCACGAGATCAAGATCGTACTCCCGCTCAAGGCGTTCTTGTATGATCTCGAGATGTAAAAGCCCTAAAAAGCCGCACCTAAAACCAAAACCCAGAGCCACCGATGTCTCCGGCTCATAAAAGAGCGAGGCATCATTCAGCTTCAGCTTTTCGAGGGCGTCCCGAAGATCCGGATATTTGGCCCCGTCGGCGGGATAGATACCGCAATAGACCATAGGGGTGACCTTCTTATACCCGGGGAGCGGCTCGCTCGCGGGCCTGTCTCTCCCCGTGATGGTGTCGCCCACCTCAGTGGTGCTTATGTTCTTTATGCTGGCTGTCATATAGCCGACCATGCCGGCGGACAGCTCATCGCATGGTATGAACCTCCCCGCTCCGAAATAGCCCGTCTCCACGACGTCATATTCGGCCCCTGTCGCCATCATCCTCACGGGCATCCCGGGCCTTATGGCCCCTTCCATGATACGGCAGAAAACGATCACTCCTTTATATTGGTCATATACCGAATCAAAGATGAGTGCGCGGAGCGGAGCCTCGGGGTCGCCCTTAGGCGCCGGTATCTTATGGGCGATCATCTCCAGTACTTCGTGGACGTTCTCCCCTGTTTTCGCGGAGATACGCGGGGCGTTCCGCGCCTCAAGACCTATGACGTCCTCTATCTCGGCGGCCACCCTGTCGGGATCCGCGCTCGGCAGATCTATCTTATTTATGACTGGCAGCACCTCCAGGTCATGATCGAGCGCCAGATAGACATTAGCAAGCGTCTGAGCCTCTATGCCTTGGGCCGCGTCCACCACGAGCACCGCTCCGTCGCAGGCCGCCAGTGCTCTTGATACCTCATAGTTGAAGTCCACATGGCCGGGCGTATCTATGAGATCGAAGATATATTCCTCCCCATCGTCGGCCTTATATACCGTTCGCACGGTCTGCGCCTTGATAGTGATGCCTCTCTCTTTTTCGAGATCCATGTTATCAAGGACCTGAGAGGTCATCTCCCGCTCAGTGAGCAGGCCGGTCATCTCGATGATACGATCGGCCAGAGTGGATTTGCCGTGATCTATATGAGCTATTATGCAAAAGTTTCGGATCTTGTCCTGTTTGATACGTTCAGCCATGTTCCAATAATATCAAAAATCCGGATATGCCGCAATATCGGCGTAAAAAACGAGGCGCCAACGCGCCCCGATGATATCTCCCTAAACCGAGTCCGTACACACCTATCCGGACTTCGGTCTTGATATATGTATAGTCCGTAAGCCTTTATCAGTTCATAGCAGCTACAGCCTTGGAAAGTCTGGATACTTTTCTTGAGACTGTGTTGGCATGATATACGCCCTTAGAACCGGCTCTGTCTATCTCAGAGACAGCGGCCTTGAGCGCCTCAGCGGCAGCGGCTTTATCACCTGACTCTATAGCGGCATATACTTTCTTGACATAAGTCTTGACTCTGGACTTGCGCGCCTTGTTGCGGGCAGTTCTGGTCTGGGCTACAAGTATCCTCTTTTTAGCCGACTTGATGTTAGCCATGATCGACTCCTCCTTCTTTTTTGTATCTGTTTGCACTAATACCGGACACGGACAGTTTGTGTAAACATGCTTAAATATTCTATAAATTTATGTCTGCGATGTCAAGCTTTTTCAAAAAAAAGACGGTCTATATCCTCATCGGAGATCGGCGGAATATCGTCGAGGAGGATACCGAGGATATGTTCGTCAATATTTTTATGTCCCTTTAGGAGCTTAACAATATCTCAAGCGCGACCTTATCGGGCATTTCTCCGGTCTTTATCTTGGTCTCAAGCTCCACCGAAAGGGAAAGATAATAAAAGGCGGCAGCTAGGCTTAGGGAAGAAGCTTCTTTTTTTAGTCTTCTGAGCTGCCAATCGGAAAGGGATGCTGCCTTTGCTATCTCAGCGTCCGACCTGCCTGCTCTTTGCATATCTTTTAATATATAGATATTATTGAACTGTCTCTCTAACAGATAGAGTATACGTCCCACCGGCACCTTGATAGAGAGCAGGTCATTACAGAGCCTGAGGGCCTTGTCTATATCGCCGAGGAGCTTCGCAGAGATCATCTCGAATACCCGGTCGCTCACAGATCTCGAGCATATATCATCTATATCCTGCCTCGTGACGATCCTTGCTCGTGAGTGTAGCTTATAGCAACAGAGCTTCTCAAGCTCTGTCTCAAGGTTCGTCATATCGTAGCCGCATAGCTCAAGGATATGCTCAAGCTCTCGTGAGCCTATATTGAGTCCATCCACCTTAAGCTTCGCCACGGCCCATCTCCGGATCTCAGCCTTTATCTTATCGGACTTCCTTAGATCCTTTATATCGGCGCCGTCACATTCAAATATGTTGCCTTCCTTTTTTATGAGCTTATAGAGCTTAGTGTTTTTATCTATGTCGCTCTCAAAAAGTATGACGACCGTGCTCTCCGAGAGCTTTGAGAAACATTCTAAAAGCTCTTCATTGGAACGACCTTTTAGGACGCCGGTCTCCTCCAAAAGGATAGTCCTTTTTTCTCCTATGAATGGAAGCGTTTGAGAAAGTCTGATGATCTCATTTATATCCGCATTTTTTCCGGAGAAGATATTGAAATTGATACTGTCTTTCGCCGAAAGTTCGCAAAGGAGATCGTCTCTCTTTTGCTCCATGAGATATTTTTCGCTCCCGCATATGAGATTTAGCCCTTTGATATTCGACATACGGATATGATAGCATAAAAAGGTCGGGGAATGGTTCTCAAGCACCGGTGGCCCGGGCTGCAATGGCCCGCGCGGCCCGGACGCCGGATGCGCCGGCCTGGGCCAGACCACGAGTGATGCCCGCTCCATCGCCAATGGCGAAGAAATTGGGCAAGGTGGTCTCCAGATCTGCAGAGAGCTGGAGACGTGCAGAATAAAACTTGACCTCCACGCCGTAGAGCAGCGTGTCATAATTGGCGGTGCCGGGAGCG